>CASBQE010000248.1 GCA_949127665.1 Synechococcales cyanobacterium PMM_0083 | reverse complement strand
GTTATGCCGCTTAGGTTATCGGTGAGGGCAAGCAACCTGAGTATTCTCGGTTGGCACGCAGCACCACCCATCTAGCGCAAACCATCTATTCTACGCAAAGCAAGATATCCTACAATCCTTGCTGATTCTCTGGTTTAGACTTAAAACGTAAAAAACGTAAGACGCTATTGACAGTTTCAAAATGATTTGCCATTATGAGGTGTAGGGAAGGGCAAGTAAACATGAACAAAAGTTTTAAGCAAATCCCGATGTCCGAATTAAGAGTCAAGCTGCCAAAACTTAGGCGGCAAGTTCAGTCGGGTAACTTGCGGATTGTATGTACTCACTATGGTGAAGTTGCAGCCTTTTTGCTTCCACTTCAAGATATTGATGTTCTCAATTCAGAAGAGGGAGAGCCTAGTATTCAGAACAGTGAAGAGCTTCCTCTCACTGAGTTTCGTGATCAGCTAACCGATTCCTGGGAGAGGCTTTTGGGTGGAATAGATTGTATCTATCTGACGTTTCATAAAAGGCGGGTTGTGGCATTTGTATCGCCTCGCTTCACGCATTACCTTTCATTACCACTGATTGGTGATGCAGATAAAGTTTTGTTTGTTCCTTCTGAGATTCAGGTCTAGTTATTGCAGCATGAGGAGTTAATTGAAGTGTTCAAGTTTACGTATTTTGATTCTCAAATTAAGTCGATACTTTCTGACAGAAGTACATTCTGTGATCTGGCGGTGGAGCAGGAACTTGCGCCTGTTCTAGAAGTTCTCAAGCAGACTGGCGAAGTTGAAGGGGCTTGTTGTGGTGTCATGCCTGGTGTTTCAGGATTAGTTTATGAACTCAGGGGAAGAACTTTCCAGCTTACCTATGCTGTTGACGTTCCGAGAAAAGAAATCAGGTTTTATGAGTTTCAACAGATCTCTCACCCAATTGATTGGAAAACTGCTCTAGATCAAGATCTGCGTAGAGGCGAGCAAGAGCCTATTTACATCCCTCAAATCGGTGATCCACAAAAGTACATTAAGACTGTTGAGATAATTCATGGTGGAACCAACACATCTAAATCTTTAGGTGTTGCTTTTGGTAGTGGTGCCAAAAAAGAAAAAGATTTGGCTAGGAGAGGAGATTATCTTGGACGACCTGTGATTGAGATTGGTCTTGCCAGTCGAGGGGCAGTCGAGAATAAGCCTTCAAGCATTTACGTCTTAACAGATCGAGGTAAAAGGATTGCCCAGAGCGATGATCAGGAAACTCGTGAACGTCTTCTTGCAGAAGCATTGCTAGGGTTCTACCCGATTCAAATGATTATTGAGAAAACAACTCGTGACGATCAAGAACTCACTAAAGAATTAATTCAAGAGGTGATTTCTCTAGTGAGCTTCGGTGATTGTGGAGGAACCACCACCCCTCGCAGAGCGAGTTCTTTGCGGGCATTGGTGAATTGGGTGTCACGATGGGCTGGCATTCCAATCCGACGAGAAGGTAATGATGGTGTCCAACTCTATATCCCTCAAATCTATGCAAACTAAACCATACGATTTTGAAACTCAGCGCAAAGTTGGACAAGAAGGAGAAACCTTCTTAGACCAATGGTTACATCCTGTCTACAAAGTACTTAATGTCTCTGAGGAGATGACGTATCAGCAAGCAGGGATAGACAGAATTGTCACTCGGTCAGATGGATCAGTCATCATGATTGAGTATAAGTTTGACCTTGCGGCTAAACGGACAGGCAATCTCTTCTTTGAAACTATCTCGAACGACAAAGAGATGATTCCAGGGTGGGGGTGGAGTTCTCAGGCGGATTACTGGATCGTGCTGATACCAGAGCAAGAAATTCTTGTTTTCAAGCCAGGAAAGCTGAGAGCGCTAGTTTGGGAGTTACAGAAAACCCTTCAGAAGAGAAGTGTTCCCAATAGATGGTACAACACAGTTGGCTATCCCATTCCACTAACCCAAGCTAGAAAAGTTGCTTTTCAAATCAAGACTCTTTACCTAGAGAGCCTTTGAACTGTTTATAGGTTTTGGAGACTTGTTTGCTCATTAAATTTGCACCGAGGTAGGCTGATGCTGAATGTAACTATTGATGAAATTCAACGTGATCCCTTGAAGTACCTTGATCAGGTAGAGGCAGGCGAAACTCTTGTCATTGTTAGATCTGACAAACCTATTGCCGAACTTAGACCTATTGCCAGTAGTAAGCAATTGCGACCATTTGGTTTGTGTGCAGGTGAGTTTATTGTTCCAGATGATTTCGATGCTCCTTTGCCGGAAGACCTTCTCAGCGCATTCGAGGGCAAATGAGGATTCTGCTGGATACCCACATCTTTCTATGGTTCATCAGTGGCGATACCCAGTTATCAACAGATGTTCGGGATGCGATTCGTGAGCCAGACAACGAGATCTACTTGAGTGCTGTTTCAGTCTGGGAAGTGATCGTTAAGTATCAGTTGGGTAAGTTGCCACTGCCGGAGCATCCCGAAACGTATTTACCCAAACAGCGCGATCTTCATCAAATTGCCAGCCTCAGTCTTGATGAAATTAGTGTGGTTCAACTGGCTGAACTGCCACTATTGCATCGTGATCCATTTGACAGAATGCTTATCTGTCAAGCTTTACAAAATGGTCTGACCATTGCGACAGTAGATTCAGCAGTTCGCGCTTACCCAGTCAGCGTCATGTAGCAGCGCAGCCCAACAATGCGTTGGTGCGGACGGAATAGAGGTTATCGGTGAGTGTTCGAGGTTGTCTGCCGCCGCACAACTTCACCGTTACTAAATCTGGGATTGAGGGAAAACCTGAATCGAGTGGGTGAGCGCTTATCAGAGCGCTGGTAATTTAGCGATCGCAACGATTGATTGCAACCAACCCTAGTCATATCAAGATTGATTTCATTAGGACACGCGATCGCTCAGGCTAAAATGCAAGAGCAAGTTGAAACGAGGTCAAGCCAATGACAGTTCGACAACCTCGCTACAGCAAAGAGGAGTTTGCTCGACGGGGTGATGAAATCTATGAATCTCAAGTGCGTCCCCAAGTCGAGGAAGGCAACCACGGCAAAATTGTCGCGATCGACCTCGAAACTGGAGCCTTTGAAGTTGATGCAAGTGAAATTGCTGCTTGCGATCGCCTCGAAGCCCGTTGTCCAGATGCTCAAATCTGGATTGTTCGTGTTGGTTCCCGTCATGTGCGTCGATTCGGTGGGCGAACGAAGAAAGCCGTATGATCACTGGAATCGTCCGTGATTTTGAGCCGATTCTTCCATTTTCAGTTTGTGGTTCCGATGGTAAGGTTTACACGCAAGATGCGATCGTAGACACAGGCTTTGATGGTTGGCTTTCGCTGCCTCCTGACTTGATTGCTCAGTTGAATCTGAGATGGAAAAGGCGAGGACGCGCCATTCTTGGAGACGGCAGCGCGTGTGTTTTCAATGTTTATGAAGCGATCGTTGTTTGGGATGGAGATCCGTTGACCATCCCGGTCGATGAGGCTGACTCAGATCCCCTGATTGGAATGTCGCTGATGGAAGGCTATAGGCTAATGGTGCAGGTGTTTGAGGGCGGTCTTGTCGAACTCAGTAAAGTTAACACGATCTAACAACCCGATTGGAGCGGACTTGCAGAGTTGGTTGGTGTGTAGCAAAAACTATCGATAGCCACTCAACCAGAACGTTACTAAATCTGGGATTGAGGGAAGACCTGAATTGGGTGGGTGAACGCTGGTAATTCAGCGATCGCGAATTTTGTAGTGCGATCGCGGCGGCTTCATTTTGGTTAAACTCGAATCGTTTGTTAAGATCGAGAGCAGGTGAAGTGAACAATCGAAATGCCTACTGACGCTCAATTAAAAAGTTTGTACCGGGTTGGCTATCAGTTGACAGACACCATGCTTCAGCCGATTCATTTAATCTGTGTCGATGATCGGACTCGAAACACATACATCCTCGCTGGATACGACGAAGAGCTTGAGTTCCAAATCTTGCCAAATGGAGAGTTTGCTGATGAGCTAAATTGACTATAACGCAATGTCTAATGCTGAATTAAAGCAGTATTTTCTCAAGCATCGGGGTGATCAAGCGGCTCTGCAACTGTACCTGGACAGAATTAATCAGCGTCCACTTAAGATTATTGCAAGTCCTAACGATCCTGACTTTGATGAGAAAGTACAGGCAGCAATTCGCCGAAAGCTAGAAGCGGCAAGAAGTGGCACTCGTTAACAGGGCTAATGTGCGATCGCGCCTCAACCATATTCCTATCCGCCAATTTGGGACATGGTGCGGGCGTAGCGTCCGGTGGTGCCAGAGTCGCGCTCTTTGTAGTTGATTTCGGGTTTGAGGAACACCAGTTCGCGCACTTGACGGCGGAGGTCTGATAGGGGAACGCCCGATCGCAATCCGCCCTTCAAGTCAATCTGCCCGGTTTCGTTTAGCAGGCAGGGACGCAGCCAACCATCGGCAGACAGGCGCATCCGGTTACAGCGATCGCAAAAGCATTCTGACATCTGGCTGATAAAACCCAAGGTGCCTTTTGCACCGGGGATTTGGAAGATGTCGGCGGGTCCATTGCCGCGCACCTGACCTTCAGCCAATCCCCAGCGATCGCGAATTTGACGGCGCAGTTCTTCGGAGGCAACCCAGCCGCGATCGCTAAACAAATCGCCATTGCCGATCGGCATGAACTCAATAAAGCGAATATGCCACTCGCGATCGATGCTGAGTGCTGCCAAATCCAAAATTTCTGAGTCATTCACGCCAGGAATCACCACCACATTTAGCTTTAAGGGATTGAACCCTACCTGATGTGCGGCTTGAATCCCATCCCAAACCTGCTGCCAGCGAGTGCGTCCCCGATTGCCAATAATCTGGTCGAACACCTCTGGTTTGAGCGAATCTAGGCTAATGTTGATGCGTCGTAAGCCTGCTTCGTAAAGGGGCTTCGCCAATTTTTCTAGGTAAAATGCATTGGTGGTCATAGAAAGGTCTTGAGTTTCGGGCAGGTTGGCGATCGCGCTTACAATTTCCACCACGTCAGGGCGAATCAGCGGTTCGCCACCCGTCAGCCGAAACCGAGTAAACCCAATCGGAATAAATACTTGTTGGAGCAGCGTCAATAGCTCATCCTGCGTGATCAAATCTTGCTGCAACACGTAGCTGAGGTCAGCACCTTCGGGCATACAGTACTGACAGCGAAAGTTGCAGCGATCTACGAGGCTAATCCGAAGATAATCAATTGCGTTCATGGTTCCATTCTGCCGGATTGTCAAAATTTCTGAAGTGATGGGCGTTGCTATTTATTGATTTCAACCGTAATTGCTGTATTTGGCACAGGATTAACTGATTTTACGGTTGATGAATAGCTTAAATCGGATAACTGAGGCGATGGGTTAGACCGCAATAGTCGTAGGGTTTGCTGGAGAGATTTTCCGCCCTGTTCTTTAACAAAAACCAGCGGAATTAAGGCAATCAGGCGGGCGATCGCGGATAAAGCAAACACTCCGAGAATGCCCCCGTAGTCCGCAAATTCTGCCAGAAAGCCGCCCACCGAAGTACCCAAAGCACCGCTAATTCCGGCGATCGCTGCCACCAATGCAAAGTAAAGCGGTTGATGTCGTAGCGGCGCAACCCCCAACTGCAAGTTATTGCTGCACAGGTCGATCGCTGCCCAACTGCCGCCTGCCAGCAAATGCAACAGGGGAAACCAGAGCCATAGAGAGACAGAATTTGCGCCCGTGATCAGCCACAACAATGGAACCAGCGCTACTAACACTCCATCGATCAGCAAAATTGGGCGATTGCCAATTCGATCTGCCAGCTTTCCCCAGACGACCAACATTGTTAAATGGGCACCTGCCTGCAAACTGTTGTAACTGGTGACCCAGCGCAAATCAATTGCCAAGGTATCCAGCAAATACACATTAAAAAACGGTGCGCTCAGATTGACCGCAAACATCCACAAAGCAAAATACAACAGAAATAACAGAAAGTTTGTGTCTTGGAAGAATTGCGAGATTGATGTGGAGTTTGACGCGAGTAACTTTTGAGATGCTGTGTCCTGCGCGTCGCTGGTAGAAATAATTGTGGATTCTACCTGCTTGTCCTCAACGGTGCAGCGATCGCCCGGTCTAACATCCGTCATCCAAAATTGAAACCCTAGGCTGATCATGCCTGCAACAACGCCTAGCAGAAGGACAACGCCATAGCCTTGCAGATCGCCACCACCCCACGCCGATATGATCCAGCCTAAAGCGGGGATTGATAACAAATTCATTAAGCTGATGGCGCTGGCACGGGTGCCAAAATAGCGCCCACGCAGGCGGGATGGCACCAGGGTTGCGATCCAGCTAAGCCAGGATGCACTGCCCAATGCGCCCCAAAAGCAGGCTAACCCGACAATGACCAAGGTTAAGTTTACCCAAGTTTGTTCGTTCCACTGCCCAGCCCAAAAAATGGCGGCTGCCAAGATTAGCCATAGCAACCGAGATGGAACATAGATCCAGAAGCAGTACCAATGATAGCTAGACGCGCGATCGCCCCACAGCGCCCCTAAAGGCTGCATCAGATTTGCCAGCATTGGAATGGATGACAACAGCCCAATTTGGCTAGGACTAGCATTCAGCCCTACCAAAAAATTGCTCAGCAGCACACCACCCGTTGCATTAGAAAAAATGGTGGCAAAAATGCCGTCTACCGTAGAGGCTTGCAAGCTATACCGAACCTGATCTTTGGAGATGGGAATGGTCAAACTCAATACGTGAGCAGATGTCCCGTTTCTGTCAAGTGTGTTCGTTAAATTTGAATCGACTAAATTTGAATCGGCTATAACTGGGAAATCTCCAATGCATGAGGAAATTACTGGCTCAGACATTTCCAACTATCGCCCTGAAGATTGCACTTACTTCACGTTTCTATACTAAATAGCTTCTAGTCTATTTCCTTATTCCCTCAGAAATAGCTTTAGGTTCAGAGATGGTTTTAGACAGGGAGTTTTGGTTGATAGCCTCCAAAAAGCGTTCTAGCTCTAATTCAAACACGTCATCCCAAGCACCAAATCGAAGGTCGCGCTGGCGATCCCATTCGGCTTCTACACAAGCGCGAGTCTGGGGAGACATTGACTGAAAAGCAAGCGATTTTCCTAAAACAGTTGCTTTTTCAAGCCCTGCCACTAACGCTTCTATTCCTTGAATGTCGGTGACATTGCCCCACAGCAGATCTACAATCACACCTTCTAGAGCCAATTCTAGCGCTTCTTCTAAAGAGTGTTGAAAGCTGTCGCTACAGGATGCATTCAGGTCGTTGTTGGGCTGAAGCACAATGGTTCGTGGATTGAAGGAATCGGGTTGATTGATCTCAAAAAGGATTTTTGGGTTGATCTTGGCAGGGATTTCTGGGCGATGAAGTGTGCTTTCCATAGGAACCTGATTTAAAAACAAACGAGTGACGATTAGACATTGGAAAGAAGATCTCACCCCTATACAGTGGGATAATTAAGCGGAAAAGGCGTATCTCTGGGTCACACCTTTTTGTGTCTTTCATCAGTTCAGGGTGTGCCGCTAGTCATGATATGGAGTGTTTCCTGTCCTGCGATCGCGTGCGTCCCATCACCCTCTCCTCGGATCTAGATCACACATCGGTTTTTCATGCATACTCCCCCTCGCGCTGGCTATACACTTCCGGTTTTTGCTTGTGCCGCCGCGATCGCGGCTTTGCAAAAGCTACAGGCTCCCGATCCTGTCCTATCGGTTGTTTTCAACCTGGTTGAACCGCCTGAAAAGGTAGAGATTGCGATCGAGCAAGCTGCCTGCCTCCAGCCGGGAGTTGCCCTGGCGATTACTCGCAGCGATCCGGGTGACAACTTGGATCTGACCCGCAACACTCCCATTTGGGCGCTGGTGGAATGGGGCACTGCCGAACAACCAGATGCGATCGTATTGCAGGGTGGAGAAGGCGTTGGACGACTTGCCGATGGACAAGCCGCCTTCTATGCCTATGCAAAACGGTTACTGCTAGAAAATTTGTTGCCCTTACTGCCACCCGAAAAAAAACTCAGAGTGACCGTGATTTTGCCAGAAGGGAGGCAACTGGCAAAACGCACTTCCAATGAGGCGTTTGGCGTGGTTGAAGGCTTGTCGCTGTTGGGAACCAGCGGTATTTCTCAGCCGCTGAGCGCTCCGGGGCAGTTGGAACTCTATCAAGCAGATCTGAAGCAAAAGCAGACTCAGTTTAATGAATTGGTGTTTTGCATTGGCGAAAACGGGCTAGATTTGGCACAACAGCTTGGAGTTGAGCCGAACCGACTGGTGAAGACTGCGAATTGGCTAGGACCCATGCTGGTGGAAGCGTCGATGCAGGGGGTGCAATCCATTCTTTTGTTTGGCTATCACGGTAAGCTGTTGAAACTCGCAGGCGGAATTTTTCACACGCATCATCACGTTGCCGATGGGCGGCTGGAAATTTTGACGGCGCACTGTGCCAAAGCGGGGGTGCCTGCTGCCGATTTGCAAATTATTTTTGCGGTGCCGACTGCCGAGGATGGTTTGAAATATTTAAGAGATCTGGATGCGGTTAGCGGTAAGACTTGGACGGAACGAGTGTATGGCGAAATTGCTGAGGCGATTGATCAGCGATCGCAAACCTACGTTCATGCGCACAGCGATCGCGCGCTTACCATTGGCAGTGTGTTGTTTGATCGACATCGAAAAATTATTGTAGCTAGCAAAACCGGGGCAGGTTTACTTAAACGAATGATTGAGTCGGGTTAGAATAAAAGGATTAACTTTTAATATTTGTAAAGCTACCTTTTAGATCAGCTTTTAACTTGCTTCTTGCTCACACTCACTCAAATCAGAATTATGGTGACTCTACAAACTCAACAAGAACAAGCTGAACCGGTAGAGAAGCTTGAGCGTCAAATTATTATTATTTTGGATTTTGGCTCTCAATATTCTGAGTTGATTGCTCGCCGTATTCGCGAGACTCAAGTCTATTCTGAAGTGTTGTCGTATCGCACAACCGCCGAAGAAATTCAGCAGATTGCGCCCAAAGGAATTATCTTGTCGGGTGGACCTAGTTCTGTTTATGGCGATCGCGCTCCCCACTGCGACCCAAAAATTTGGAGCTTGGGCATTCCCATTTTGGGTGTTTGTTACGGGATGCAGCTTATGGTGCAGCAGTTGGGCGGTGGCGTGGAACAGTCGGAACGCGGTGAATATGGCAAAGCATCTCTAGTAATTGATAACGCGACCGACCTGCTGACTGATGTGAATGATGGCACAACCATGTGGATGAGTCACGGCGATTCGGTGACCCATTTGCCAGACGGGTTTGAGGTGTTGGCGCATACGGATAACACGCCCTCTGCCGCGATCGCCCACCCCGAAAAGAAACTCTACGGCGTTCAATTTCATCCGGAAGTGGTGCATTCGATTGGCGGACAGGCACTGATCCGCAATTTTGTTTATCACATTTGCAAGTGTGAACCCACCTGGACGACTGCCGCATTTGTCGAAGCAGCAACGCGAGATATTCGTGCCAAGGTGGGCGATAAGCGGGTGCTGCTGGCGTTATCGGGTGGGGTTGATTCGTCTACGCTGGCGTTTTTGTTGTATCAGGCAATCGGGGATAAACTCACTTGCATGTTTATTGACCAAGGCTTTATGCGAAAACTGGAGCCAGAACGCTTGCTTAAGTTGTTTCATGAGCAGTTTCATATCCCCGTGCAGTATGTGAATGCGCGAGAACGCTTTTTGACGGCGATCGTAGGTGTCACCGATCCTGAGGAAAAACGTAAACGCATTGGTCATGAATTTATCAGCGTGTTTGAAGAAGAATCCAAGCGGCTGGGACCGTTTGACTATTTGGCACAGGGCACGCTCTACCCAGACGTAATTGAATCGGCGGATACTAATGTTGATCCTAAAACGGGCGATCGCGTTGCCGTAAAAATTAAAAGTCACCACAACGTCGGCGGATTGCCTAAAGATCTACGCTTCAAGCTGGTAGAACCACTGCGAAAACTGTTCAAAGATGAAGTTCGCAGAGTGGGAACTTCGATTGGCTTGCCTGATGAAATTATCAAACGTCATCCTTTTCCCGGTCCCGGTTTGGCGATTCGCATATTAGGCGAAGTAACCGCAGAGCGCCTAAATATTTTGCGAGATGCAGATTTAATTGTTCGGCAAGAAATCAACCGTAATGGAGTCTATAACGATTTCTGGCAGGCATTTGCGGTTCTGTTGCCCATTCGTAGCGTGGGCGTAATGGGCGATCAGCGCACCTACGCGTATCCGATTGTGCTGCGGTTTGTCAGCAGTGAAGACGGGATGACGGCTGACTGGTCGCGGGTATCCTACGATTTATTGGAAACTATTTCTAACCGAATTGTAAATGAGGTGAAGGGGGTGAATCGAGTGGTATACGACATCACATCTAAACCACCTGGAACGATTGAGTGGGAATGAGATTTTTTCAAGAGGTTGTGGAAAACTCGAAATAATCTGTGGAAAACCTGCGTATTATGCAGGTTTCCTGTGGAAAACGCCTGTATTAGTGTGGGAAAAGAGAAAAACCAGAAGCAAAGGAACAGTCATCCAATGTTTCTGGCATTTGGGCTTTACCCAAGCGATGATGGCAGATCCTTTTTAAAGCACTTCTTCCGTCTCTTTGATCTTTGACTTGGCTTTTGCAGCACTTTTCTTCAAGGCATTCAGCCGGGTTTCGTATTTTGCCCGCAGCTTTTTCTTCGGGGATTGCTCGATTAGCACTTTGAGGGCACTTCCCAAACTTTTGTAAGCATTGGGTAACGTATAGCCAAACCGAGTTGCCAGGGCGATCGCTCGCTCATCAGCATCCGTTAGCTCCTGCAAAGTTTTTTCATTATTATTTTTTTGCCACAGCCGCCAGCCCGACACACCGCAAAGTGACAAAGCAAGCACAAGCAGCAAGCCATCTTGCACCCATAGCTCACCCACCGCGCCACCCAACCCGATCGCCAGTGCCGCCATTTCCCAGCCATCTCGTGGAATGGTGTCGTTTTGAATGCGCCCCACCTCATGCCAAAACAGCAGGTTGCGCTGGTCGGTTGCCAACTGCTCCCACTTCACCATATCAATCTGAACTTCAACCTCATCTTTGCCGATCTCTTCAGAGAGGATCAGCGCGGGGTTGACAGCAGTCGTCGCTTCAACTGAAACCCAACTTTGCAACTCTGGAGGCAGCAGACCTCGCAGTCGTCGCAATTCGCTCATTTCGGCTCTTGCCGTAGAGGATGCGTAAGATGCCATGGACAACTTAGAATACTTCCAAAATCATTACAAACTTATCTCTAGAATCATAGCGATCTTGGTGCCTATTTGGGGATGTAAAAAAAAAGGTTAACAAATTCTTAGGAATACTCTAAGATTTGGCGAAACGCGCGTTGATGGTCATGGCGCTCTCACTCTGATGTCACGATTCAGCTTGGCAAAGAGGCTTTGAAGCGTTGATCAAGCCGTAACGCGATCGCATCTAAATTCAAATCTAACTTTCCCAAACACCCGCCACAGACAACCTCGAACATTCACAGCCAACCTTTCAGCGGTCGGATGTATAGGGGTTGCTAGCCTGGGATCTAGAGCGATCGTCATAGATTTCAATCGCGTTAAATGGCGTTTCGATCGCTTCTGGCATAAAAGCCTCCTGAGCTTTCTAATCTTTTAGCGCCGCGATTAGCAAAGTAGAATGTCCAAACCTTTACTAAATAGGACTTTCGGAAATCACGGTCAAAAGCAAAAGAGCTGAAGTGCCTATCTAGTCTACGTTTCAAGGCGATATGATTAAAAATCGCACGTATCTCGGCTCAACTCCTATCATGACTGAGCGATCTAATCGGAAGCTGATAGCTCTGAGAATTTTGCTGGAGGATTTGAGAACTTGCTTAAAAAATACTGAATGATTCTCAGTCCTAAGCTTTGGGGAGCGTAATCGTAAAAGTAGCCCCTTGCTTGCCGGGGGAATGGTACGCGAGCACGCCTTGATGGAGTTCGGCAATGATTTGATAACTGTTTGTCAGCCCCAGTCCCATGCCTTTGCCGACATCTTTGGTGGTGAAAAAGGGATCAAAGATTTTGGACTGAATCTCTGGTGCAATGCCAATGCCATTGTCCAGAATTGAAATCGTAATATGAAGATTGTCCTCTTCAGTGATGATTTGGATGATTGGCGATTCAATCTTGGTCAAATTTGTGATTTGAGCGGCTTGATCAATTGCCTCGATCGCATTAGTCAGCAGATAGAAAAAGGCTTGATTAAGTTGACTGGGATAACAAGGTATTATCGGCAACCCACCATATTTCCGCTGAATTTGAATTGCCGGACGCAGATCGGTAGGAGCGAAACGTTCTTGTAGCAGAATCAGAGTGCTTTCTAGTCCTTCGTGAATATCTACTGCTTTATGAGCCGCTTCATCGAGTCGGGTAAAATTCCGAAATGAGATCACGAGATTGCGAATGCGTTCTGAGCCTGATGCCATTGACTGGATCAGCCTTGGCATATCCGCCTGAATAAAGTTGAGATCAATCGTTTGAATTTTTTCTTGTAAGGCGGCGGATGGCTGAGCGGGTTCTTGTTGATACTGGGAAATTACGGCGAGTAAATCTTGAGTGTAATTCGCAAGGTGCGTTAAATTCGCGTGAATAAAATTAATCGGATTGTTGATTTCGTGGGCAAACCCAGCGCTGAGTTGACCCAGCGAGAACATTTTCTCGGTGTGAATCAATTGGGCTTGAGTTTGCTGAAGATTGTTGAGGGCAATCTCTAACTGACCTGCGGTTTGGCGCAGATTGGCTTCAGATTGTTTCCGTAGGACGATCGCATCCACTGTTTTCTGATGGGTTTGATGGCAGGCTTGAATCACTTCCTGCAATTCATTTTGAATTTGATACTGTAATGACACGAAATCCTGAAACGGTTGGGCTTGGTCAATCGAGTCCCCCGCTCGTCGCACATCCGCCTGCAATAGCAAAATGGGATGAATCAGACGATGATTTATAATCCACATCATCAGCGCCGTAACACTCGCTGAAATCAGTAGAACCAACCCAAAAATTCGCCCTGAAAAGGCTACTAAATCTTCAGCCACCGGCGTTGCATCATAGGACAGCAGGAGATAGTAGGTAGCATCCTGAAGCGTGACCGGATAGGCAATTTCATAACGCCAAGGAGAGTCATAGTGGAGTGTGTTTTGACCTGCTTTCGCTTGCTCAAAACTGAACGCTGCACTTTCTCCGTACTGCTTGACGAGACGACCATCGGCACGATAGATCGCGCCGCCTTGCATCACGGCATCTTGTTGCAGACGCGGCAGGTGCTTGGCAAATCCAGAAATTTCTGCATCCGCTATCGCCAGTGCATTGATCGTTGCCTTCGCCGTCATGGCGATCGTGGTTAGCTGTTCATCCTTGCGACGGTAAGCAGATGGCACAAAAATCAGGACTTCAGTCCCTAAAATGCCGATAAAAACCCACAAGCCCATCTGCCGTGATAAGCGCGATGTAAACGTTGACAGGAGACGATTGGCAAGCAATTTCATAGTATCGATCAAGGTGAGTTAGATAGCGCAAGCACGGTTTGGAAGCCGAGCGGAGGGGGCGATCCCTTCGCTTAGGTTAACTTAGCCTGCGGTCTAGAGCGATCGCTCCTTTCTGCTTTGCTTGCCACTGTTTAACTTTGAGCCTAACTTTAAGCGACGATCGTCACAAACCAGTGCTGATCCAAAACCCTAATGACCCCAGCCGTCAACTGCTTAACTGCCAGTAATCACCATTTTTCCTACAGGCATTGACAGTGCCCGATCTGGTTCAACCGTGACGGCAACTTCTGTTGTTCCACCCCATTTATCCAGCGGCAGTTTCAAAAATACTTCTCCGCGATCGTTGGGCTTAAAGTCTGCACAAGATACTTTCTCACCATTGATAAATGCCCACATGCGGTAAACTTTACCCCTGGGTAATGTCTCGACATCCTGTAGTACCAACATTGCTGAACTCTTGGTAGGCACAATAACCAGGCTTCCAGAAGAATGTGATTTTGAGCTTGTGCCTCTCAAGTTCAAAACGCGATTGTTGGGCTGCCGCAGCAGATTTACTGCTTGCTGATAGCGGGATAGCTCTTTGCGGGTCGTTGCTAACTCGGTTTGACGAACGCGATCGAGAGTTGCCTGGGCAATTGCTAACTGTTGATGCAGATGATGATTTTCGAGTTCGGTTGCTGCTAATGTCTGATGCAGCCGATAAGTCTCAATGCCTAAACCTGCAATCATCACAGCGGCGATCGCGCCTCCCCATTGCCATGACAATCTCATCCGACTCCTTGGTTTTGCGGGAGAACGGTTCGCGGGAGAGACTTCTGCCTCAGCCGCTTGCAGAATCCGCGTTTCTAGCTGCTGAGACGGTGAGGAGACAGGCAACGACAATGGGATTACTGCCAAGGTCGATTCTAGCCGACGCAGTTCCGTTAACAGATCTGGGTTGTGATCCAGCAACTGTTTCACCTGAGCGGCTTCTTCAGAAGTCAGATTGCCTAGAACGTACCCTGCAAGCAGGTTTTCCAATTGTTCAGAAGGCTCAAGGGGTGCCATCGTTATTCCATCCAATCCTTTAAAAGTTGTTTTAGTTTTAAGAGTCCTTGGCGCGATCGCGTTTTTACAGTGCCTAGCGGAATCTTCAACTGCTCGGTAATCTCCGACTGACTCAGCCCATCATAGTAAGCCATCTCCAACACTTGCCGCTGACTGTCAGGCAACCGTTGTAAGGCTTCTGAGACGTGATGGGAAAGCTCTTTCAGAGAGGCGTTTTCTAGGGGCGGATTCGGAGCATTGGGCGATTGGTTATGCTGCCAGCGTTGCAGGAGTTTTTGCTTCGATTTCACCTGATTTAAGCGGTTGATTGCCCGCGATCGCGTCATCGTCAGCAGAAACACCACCAC
>CASBQE010000247.1 GCA_949127665.1 Synechococcales cyanobacterium PMM_0083 | reverse complement strand
TAGAGCAATTTATTCAAAGCAATCAGACTCAAGAAACTTTGTAGAAACTTCTGAGCACGGAGTTCTAATCTCATCTATTCACAAGCGCCTGCTGTCGTTTTGCTTCGTAGAGCAGTAGAGCCGCCGCGATCGCCACATTCAAAGATTCCACTCCAAGAACTAAGGGAATCTGAACAGTGTAATCGGCAAGCGCGGTCAGATTCGGCGATAGCCCTGCACCCTCATTGCCGAGCAGCAAAAGCGTGGGTTGAGAAAAATCTACGTCCCAATAATTTCGATCCGCATTGGGCAGAGTCGCAACAATTTGAAATCCTTGCTGGCGGTAAGTGGCGATCGCGGCTGGCAAATCGGGGCTAGTTGCCATCGGCAGGCGGAACCATTGCCCCGCTGAAGCTCGAAGCACTTTGGGATGATCTAGATCAACGCTGTCGGCGCTGAGCAATAGCCCATCGGCTCCCGCTGCCGCCGCCGTGCGAATAATGGTGCCCAAGTTTCCAGGGTCTTGAATCGTTTCTAGCAGCAGCCCTAACTGATGAAAGGCAGGCGCAATGGTGGATGATCGCTCGACGGTAGCAATGATGCCATCGGGTTCGACAGTAGTGGCGATCGCCCGCAACACCTCTGGACTGACCACCTCCAATCGCTGAGCGCGCTGTTCAATCTGCTGCCACAGTTCTGGATAGCGCAATTGCCAATCGGAAGTCAGACATACTGTCACCAAGGGGCGATCTGCAAGGCAAGCCGCTTCTACCAAATGAGTTCCTTCCAAGAGAAAAAGCTGCTGCTCTCGCCGATCTTTTGCACGATGCAACTTTCGCATCTGCTTCACCAATGGATTTTGTGAGCTGGTTAACATGAATTCGGAATGATTAGAATTTAGTATCAACTTTAGCTAAAGATATTAAAAAGAATTAACTATTTTTAATAAAAGTAACCAATAAAAATGGGCACCTATTCGGTTGCCCACTACACTCCATATCAATGCGGAACCCGGGACTTGAACCCGGAAGTCTTTGCAGACACTAGAACCTGAATCTAGCGCGTCTACCAATTCCGCCAGTTCCGCTAACAGTACGGATGAATCCGCAACTTCCAATCATCTGGCAATTGAAACCTCTTGTCAACCATTCGGCAGGTAAACTTTTGGACTAATAACGAAACCATGCAATGGAAGGCAAATTGCAAACTTAAAAAAACTGTGACAACTGGAATGTTTCCGGTAAAATCAAGACCGAATTTGTCACACAGTTTAATCGCGGAGGACAGACCCATTACTTTCTCTCCTAGCCTACCCAACGTTCATTCCCTTGTCGAAGAAAATGTTTCCATCCTGGAAATTTGGGGTGGTCAGCCCCTCAGCGGACAGGTAACCGTCAGCGGTGCTAAAAATTCGGCACTGGTGCTGATGGCAGGTGCCGTACTCTGCCCAGAGGAATGCGCTCTTCGTAATGTTCCCTCTCTTGTTGATGTGTCTCGCATGAGTGAGATTCTGGCGGCATTGGGGGTTAAGGTTGAGCGAGAAGGCGATCGCTTAGTCATCAACGCCTCCACGATTGGACAATCTAAAGCGCCTTACGAATTGGTCAGTCAACTACGCGCCAGCTTTTTTGTGATTGGTCCGTTGCTTGCTCGCTTAGGCGTTGCTCGGATTCCTCTTCCTGGTGGTTGCGCGATCGGGGCAAGACCCGTTGATTTGCACGTTCGCGGTTTGCAGGCACTAGGGGCAGAGGTGCAAATTGACCACGGGATTGTCTATGCCTATGTGAAAGGCGTGAACAAGCGGCTGAAGGGAGCCAAGATTTATCTCGACTACCCCAGCGTGGGCGCAACGGAAACGCTGATGATGGCGGCAACCTTGGCAGACGGAGAAACCACGATTGAAAACGCCGCTCAAGAACCGGAAGTAATCGATTTAGCCAACTTCTGTCGAGCGATGGGAGCAAAAATTCGTGGGGCTGGCACCAATACAATTACGATCGCTGGCGTGTCTCGCTTACACACCGCCGATTACAGCATTATTCCTGATCGGGTTGAAGCCGGCACTTTTTTGGTAGCAGGCGCAATCACTCGCTCTGAAATTTTGGTATCTCCCGTGATTCCCGACCATTTGACGGCGGTGATTGCCAAACTTCAGGCGATGGGAGTGCAGGTGGTCAACGAAGGCACGAATAGGGTTCGCGTTATTCCTTCTCAGAGCATATTGGCGACGGATATTGAGACGTTGCCTTATCCTGGTTTTCCGACCGATATGCAGGCACAATTCATGGCGCTGTTGACGTTGAGTGAGGGAGACAGCGTTATTTCAGAAACAGTGTTTGAAAATCGCATGGGTCATGTGCCGGAATTAAGCCGGATGGGGGCAGATATTCGCATCAAGGGAAATCATGCGATTATTCGGGGTGTTCCGATGCTGTCGGGTGCGCCCGTTGTTGCGACGGATCTCCGAGCCTCTGCCGCATTGGTATTAGCAGGATTGGCAGCCAATGGCAAAACTATTATTCAAGGATTGCACCACTTGGATCGGGGCTATGAGCAACTAGAAGCTAAGCTGCAAAAGTTGGGCGCTCGGATGCACCGAATTAAGTCGGAAACTCAATTAGACGACCGTTCTAATGACGCTGTGATGTTGCCTGCTAAACCCTCATTGCCTGCTAAACCCTCAATTTCAAATCAGCCTGGTTCGTTAAATCAGCCCGGTTAGGAGTTGCATGGAAGATTTATGGGTGGAACTTATGCGTTCCACCTACTTTGAGAGTCATGCCATCACTGCCCTTCAGGCTCGTTATACTGGCAGTAACAGAGGCGAACGACTATTCCCTGCGGGAAGCAAGCAACGTCGCACGGAGCGCTATCGCTTCATCTCCAAGCTCTTTCACGAGCGGTTTGTACTGTTTTTGGCATTCGTTCATGGATTTTTTCAAAACTCCGCTGCTTGGTTTACGCGCCGACCATTTTCGCCATCCGCTTGACCTAGAAGCCACGGCAAACCTCAAGCAATTGCCTGGTATCGATGTGATTGTGCGTAATTTGCTGGGTCCATTGGCGGGGCAGTTTTTCTACTTAGAAAATATTGCTTCCAGTATTTTGGTCAGCGATCAGCAGTTGCCCGATTTACACAATTCGCTGCTAGAAGCTTGCAAAGTATTGGATTTAGAGCCGCCTCAGCTTTATGTGCGTCAACATCCTGCGCCAAACGCTTATACGTTTGCCATGCGGGGTGAGCAGCCATTTATTGTGGTGCATACGTCTTTAATTGATTTGCTGACCCCAGAGGAAGTGCAGGCAGTGATTGCCCATGAATTGGGACACCTGAAGTGTGAGCATGGCGTGTATCTGACTTTGGCAAATATATTGGTTCTGGCTGCGGGGCAACTTCCTTGGGGTGCTGCTGTCGCTCAAAGCTTACAGGCTCAGCTTATGGAGTGGGTGCGCTGTGCAGAGTTTAGCTGCGATCGCGCGGCACTGCTGGCAACCCAAAATCCGAGAGTAGTCGCTTCAGTCTTAATGAAACTAGCGGGCGGTTCTCCTACTCTTGCCAGTCAGCTTAATTTAGATGCTTTTTTGGCTCAAGCACGAGCCTATGACGACATTAGTAAGGATCAACTGGGCGAACTGCTGAAACAGGCAATGACGGCTCAACTGAGTCACCCAGTCCCCGTGTTAAGAGCGCGAGAAATTGATCAATGGGGCAGCAGCCAGACCTATCAATCGCTGCTGCTCAATCGCCCTGCTCAATTGAGTGAACAGGCTCAAGCCAAGGGCGGCTGGCGCAATTGGTAATGAGTTCAATGAGCTGGGCATGAGTGTAGGCGAAGGAAGCTGAATGGGGAAATTTGCCAAAGGGTGGGGTTTTGGAGTGCGCCCAATTGTCTGGTTGTTAATGGGCGGCTTGTTGATACGAAGCGCGATCGCAGTTTGGCTTCCCCCCGGTTTTGATGAAGCTTATTACTATCTCTATACGCAGCATCCAGACTGGAGCTATTTTGACCATCCGCTGATGGTGATGCTATCAACCGGTTTCGGACCTTGGCTGACGGGGCAGGTCTCGCAATTTACGATTCGCATTGGTTCCCTATTGCTCTACACCGGAGCTTTGATTCTGCTATACCTCACCAGTGCGCGACTGTTTTCTCAAAAAGCGGCATTTTTGACCGTGGCGATCGCCTCGCT
>CASBQE010000246.1 GCA_949127665.1 Synechococcales cyanobacterium PMM_0083 | reverse complement strand
GGGCAACACGTCGCGAAAGATCACGGGACCGATGAAATAGCCGCCTTCCGGTGCATCCATTTCTAAAGCGACTTGAGATTGAAGTCGTCCTTTTTCAATGTATTCTTTGATGCGGGTTTGGGCGTTGGCATCAATTACCGGACCGACTTTTGTACCCGGCAGTTCGGTGTTGCCGAGGTTGAGCGATCGCGTCGCTTCCACCAACCGCGCCAAAAACAACTCATAAATTGACTCCAGCACAATCACACGCGAACAAGCCGAACACTTCTGACCGCTGTAGCCAAACGCGGACTGCACCACGCCCTGCACCGCTTGATCTAGATCGGCGCTTTCATCCACAATCACGGCATTTTTGCCGCCCATCTCCGCAATCACCCGCTTCAGGTGCTTTTGCCCCGGCTGTAGTTCTGCCGCTTCTCGATAAATCCGACAGCCGACTTCCTGCGATCCGGTAAACGTAATCATATGTACGTCAGGATGCTTGACCATGTGAGCGCCCACCGTGGAACCTTTTCCGGGAACGAATTGGAACACGCCCTTGGGAATGCCTGCTTCCAGCAAAATTTCGGCAATCTTCGCGCCAATGATGGAGGATACTTCAGCGGGTTTCAACAGGGTGCAGTTGCCAGCGACCAGCGACGCAACCGTCATGCCCACGGGAATCGCCAAGGGGAAATTCCAGGGCGAGATAATTAGGGAAATACCCCGTGGCTGGTAGTGATAGCGGTTGGTTTCGCCCGGAAAATCGTAGGCAACGCCGCTGCCTAACCGCTCCATTTCATCGGCGTAGTAATGGCAAAAGTCGATCGCCTCTGACACTTCTGGATCAGCTTCTCGCACGGTTTTCCCTGTTTCCAGCACCATCCAGGCGATCAGGTCTTCTCGGCGTTCTGACATCAAATCGCCAGCCCGACGGAGAATGTTCGCTCGTTCCGTTGCCGGAGTCTTTTTCCAGCCTATAAACGCCGCTTTAGCCGCCGCGATCGCCTGATCCGCTTGTTCAATGCTGATCAATCCAATTCGTCCCACTTGTTCACTAAAGTTGGATGGATTCAGCGACTCGACATAATTTTCAGTCTGAGCATACTCGCCGTTGATGACTGGCAAATAGGTTTTGCCCAACTGCTGCCGCACTCTCTGTAACGCCTGCTGAATCTCTTGACGATGGAATGTATCGGCGTAGTCGGTATCGGGAGCGTTAACAAAATTTTGAGTTTTGAGTTTTGAATTTTGAGTTTGATCTTTTAACTGAGAACTCAAAATTGAGAACTCAGAACTCTTTAGGATTGGTGCTTTTAGCAATTCTTCGACGGGGCGTTCTTCCAGGTTTTGGCGCAGGAAAGAACTGTTGGCGGTGTTTTCCAGCAGGCGGCGAATCAGGTAGGACATACCGGGAATCAGTTCGCCATAGGGACAATAAACCCGGACGCGGTAGCCTTTGTCGGCGATCGCTTTTGCCAGTTTATCCGCCATGCCGTACAACATTTGAAACTCGAAGCGGCGAGGCGGAATTTGTAGCGTTTCGGCGATCGCGATCGCGTGTGCCTGCGATCTCACATTATGACTGCCGATCGCGGCATACAGATGCTCATGATTTTCCAGCAGCAGGCGCGTCATTGCCTCGAAATTCGCATCCGTCGATTCCTTGTCGTTAAAAACAGGTTGTGTCCAATCTTTCTGTACCGCTTTAATGGTCTCCTGATCCCAATAGGCACCTTTGACCAACCGCACGGTCACGGGTGTTCCTCGCTCTTTTGCCCACTCAATCAAGTCTTTCAAATCCCCCAAACTGTCGCGTAGATACGCCTGCAACGTGATGCCAATGTCGGCGCGATCGCGAAACTCAGGCTCTAGCAGCAGTTGTTTCAGTGTGGCTAACGTGCTGGACTTGTATTGATATTGCTCCATATCAAAGTGAACGGCAGCACCCAATTCTTTTGCGTGGCGTAGTAAAGTCCGAGCGCGATCGCTCACCTTTTCCTGACTGCCCTTCTCATCCAACGGATCAAACTGGGAGTAGAGCGCCGTTAGCTTGATCGATACCTGCACTTTGGGCAATTCTGCACCATCAGCGCGATCGATTTGGTCTACCTTAGACCAGCGATTAGCCGCATCCGTTAGCTGATTCATCAGTTCCAAGTAGCGATCAAGATAGGAGTGCGCTTCTGGCTCAGTAATCACTGCCTCACCGAGCAAATCCACTGTAAAAGCAGCTCGCTCTTTTCGGAGTCGCTCAATGCTTTTCAGCACTTGCTGAATCGTTTCACCCGCAATGTATTTTTGCGCCAGGGTTTCAACCGCCGTAGAAACTGTCGTTGCGGCAATTTGTCCCGGCATGGAGTCAGGATTGGCAAAATTGAGCATTCCTTTCAGCGCACCCGGAAGCTCTACCGATTCTTCGCCCAGGTACTCTTGTAGATGTCGAGCAATCTCGGCTTTACTGCGGAGCGATGGCAGGCAATCGATGAAGCGGAACAACTGCACCCGCAAGCCCGGATTGCTCATCGCCCAGCCCAGTAGCTTGTCATCCCACCGCATTTGGTCGCGCATTTGGGCAAACAAGGAACGATTTTCGCGGGTGGCAGAAATAAGCTGACGCGCAATATCTTGGGTTTTCGTTTCGTAAGCGCTAATAGAGGCTTGCATAACCACAGCAGAACAGACTCCTAATCACAGATGAAAATGGCGATCGCATACAACCAAAATTAATCAGGCTGGCTGATCAATTCTAACCTGCTCAGCTTGCCACTACGTCTGCGATCTCAACTGTGAGGAATATGACAATAAACCTGTTGGTGCCCATTTCCAAACGCAGCTTGCCCCACCACCAGACCTTGCTCCAACTAAAACACTGACACCACGTTGACAAAGTTTTGTTGTGCTTGGAACGGGTCGGTGAGCGTATTCTTCAAGCTTTTGCCATCGACTGCATAGTTGTTTCCAGCTTGAACCAACCCTACACTCTGTGCCCACTGGTTGAAGGCAACCGCTACCGCGTTAAAGTCAATCTCCATCAACAAGCGGCGAATTGTGGAGTAACTCGGTAATTGTGCTCGTCGCAGTCTCAACTGCTCTGATAGATGCGCCTGCTGCCCCAGCATGAAGCGTGATAAGCCCTGATAGCCTCGGTAGCCGCTCATCGTGCCCAAAATGATTGACCCCAGAAACCCCCACAGAGGATAGCGTTGTCCTGCCCCAAGGCGATGGTCAGGAATGGTTTGTAGCGCTTCAATCAAGGTTATGGTTCTAAACATTGACATGCTGGTGTCATTGGCTCACTTCTTAGTTTAGATTTCCTCCCCTTAGAATGAATCAGCCCTACCCCAGAATTAGGGGATTTAGGGGGCGAGTGCGTAAGTCCTAATTAAGCTGAATTTTTAAGAAATGCTAGAGTGCTGTAAAGGTGAAAAGCAGAATCTAAGTAGCAATCTTCGGCACGAGATAGAAAAAGTTGAGGC
This sequence comes from Synechococcales cyanobacterium PMM_0083, assembly GCA_949127665.1. Classification (GTDB taxonomy): domain Bacteria; phylum Cyanobacteriota; class Cyanobacteriia; order Leptolyngbyales; family Leptolyngbyaceae; genus ULC077BIN1. The sequence goes on along the minus strand of CASBQE010000246.1, from coordinate 2,338 downwards.
TTTAAACGGCTTAAGGGAACTATGAAGTCATCCACGGTTTCAGAAAACGCGATGAAGTCTGACCAAATGGGAGCTTGGGACAACTGCTGCGTCAAACAGGTGAGTAAGTGATTCCAGCGTTGGCGAATGGTATCGGCTTCAAAGGAAGCAAGAGCGCCCTGCTTAAAGTTGTAGCGACTGTCGTGTATCCGCAAAATGCAGCGGCGGGACGGAATATGTAAATCGCAAAAGTGGGCATAGTCTTCTACCTTGTCTTTCCATTCAGGGCGATCGCGATAGCCTAACTCGACGACTTGCGAAAAGATCGGCAAAATCCCTTCCACCCGTTGCGCCACTTCCGACCATGGGAATGACAATGAACCCAACTGCCCACTATCGTTTTTACAAACCACTGTAGGATTTGGCTCTAACGTGGAAAAGTGGCTAACGTGAAATACTTGAATCGCTTCTAATTCTGAAGTCGCTGCCCAAAAGACGGGAACGCCTGCTGCTTTTAAAGCTTGCCCCACTGACTGCAATTCGGCAAAAACACCCGCTCGATAAAGTTTCCAGCCGCGACTGGGAAGCAATGCCTTGGCGGTATATAGATCCAGATTCATCACGCTGGCAAAACGCTGCCCAAGCTCACTCCGAGCCTCACTAGGAACCGCTGACAAAATCATAAATCCAGGATTGGCGCTGGCAGCTTGTCGAGTTGTCTGAGCGATCGCCCGTGATGCTTTAGGCGGTTCCCTCACTCCACCCAACCGCTGTAACCCTTGACGCGCCTGAGCAATCAGCTTGGAATTTGTTTGACCTTTCAACAATTGCCGATAAATCCCTTCTGCTGCTTTGGCTTTACCCGATACTTCTTGTAAACGTGCCACATACAATTGCACCCAAGGATCTTGCGGCGATCGCTTCAGCAATTCCTTTAATAACTGCGCCGCTGTTTGATAATCTTGGCGCTCAAATGCGGCGGCAACTTGGTCGAGCATAGAGGAATAGGAGGGAATAGGAGGGAGGGAACAGAAAACAGGATTAGGAACTTTACACTGAAATCATCCTAACGACCAAGCTGATCGATGGCAGATAAACTCAAATGCAGCCATAAATCTTCATCCAATGCTCCAATGATGAGCAGAAGTTTTGCAGCCTCTGAACTTTGTTGGGCTTTAAGGACGAGTTCCCGTTGTTCGTCGGTCACAGAAGAATTCCCTCTTTGCGGATATTGCGAAGTAGGGAACCGTTGCGGGTTTGGTAGTGGTTTTCGTCCATGAAGAGGCAACTAATTACCACATCGTAGTGAAGCGAGAGATCGGCGATCGCTTTGCCAGTGCGTTTGATTTCTTCCCCCGGATTGACGGGAGGTTTCAGCACTACCAGCACGTCAATGTCCGACCCAGGGTCAGCGTCGCCACGAGCTTGGGAACCAAAGAGAGTGAGGTGAAGCAGGCGATCGCCATACGCATCAGTGAGTTCCTGTTTGAGATGGGCGAGGATGAGGCTAAGGGTAACATTCATAGGGCTGAGGGCGATCGCAAATCTTGGTTCCATTTTAGCGGGGCGATTCGTGAAACGTTAGCGAAGCTTTCCACAGGCATCCCTACGGGAATCGCGGCTATTGCTGCCGACAAGTCAATGGCTCACCTGCACTGATTCTCAAACTCAGCCAGTTGGGATACCAATTTTTCCAGTAGGTTACTTTTATCTGTAAAGTTAAACATCGACTTCGATCTTCATGAGTTTCAAGAATGAAGGTTGGGGTTATCGGCGAGTAAACTTTCAGCTTGCGCGATCGCAAGTAAGCGAGTATCTGCCGTCAAAAAAGACGAGGATGAAACATTAGGTGATATCAGTTGCCCCTGAAGGCTGAGGGCTGCGGCAAGCTGAACTGCGTCATAGGCTCTGAGGGGATGTTGACTGACCAGTTGCCCTGCTAAATCGATGACTGTATGGTCGATCGCAACGATGAAATACTGAGTGTTCCAATGGATTCGGAATGCTGCCAGAACCTGATTGGCTTGAGTACTGCTAATGTTTCCTTCTCGTTGGCGACGGGCGATCGCACTACAAATTTCGACCCAGGCGATGTGGGCGACGATCAGCAAGTTTTGGTTTTGGGCATCCGTAATGGATTGAATCCAGGCTGTACCAACTTCAGGAACGTAGCGTTTGAGGAGTGCGCTGCTATCGAGAAAATAGGCATCTACCATTCACCGCGTTCCTCGATAACCGTCTCTGAGATAGGTTTGCCAGAAATTTGAATGTTGCTAACCATCACTTTCAGGTCTGCTTCAGAAAGGGGCGGAATATCTGAATGGTGGGTAGGTGGAATGATTCTTCCCGCTGCAATGAG
>CASBQE010000245.1 GCA_949127665.1 Synechococcales cyanobacterium PMM_0083 | reverse complement strand
TCAACAACTAAGTCTGGTGGAAAATCTTGTGGAGCAGCATCATCTTCAGGATTCACTCGATCAGCATTTTGAATGTAGAAGCAAGAATCTGGCTCAACTCCTTGTTCCATGGCTTCAGAGTCAAACGTGGTTGAGCCGAGAGACAGGACACTCATCCCTAGTTCTTCTGTCAATGTTGTGACAATGCGTTCTAATAGTCGATTAATTAGTTCATGTAATTTTGATGGCAGCTTAATTTCTAGGGTGCCGCGATCGTAGGAGAGTCGGGCAGAGCAGTGTTCTCCCATATCCGCTAGGAGAGCCTGATAGGTTTGCCAAGTGACATTTTGAAGAACCACAAAGGGAAGTTGTAGAACTCCTCCATCATCCGAAGGAAGACGATTCATAGTTTGTGCAGCTTTACTCATCAGGGATTACCTCTTAAGGCGATTGCTCGACTGCGCTCCGACTTTTTACTAACCTAGATATTGAGTCTCGATCTCTTCCTCTGTAGTCTGTCTATCTATCTACTTTATCTTTCTTTGCAAACTTGGGAGGCATTCTTAGGCTTGCATCAGGTAGGTTTAAGCAGAGCTAATTTCTCACTGCAATGACTGACTCCTCTGCTATTCGGTTAATCAATTCGTCTGCTAGTAAAGTGCCTGACCAGCGCTGGCAAATTGCGGTGTCTAATGCTGACTTGGCGACGCAAATTGCCCAAGAAACTGATCTGTCGCCGTTGATGGCGCAAGTGCTGATTAATCGTCACCTGACCACGTTGGAGCAGGTGCAGGCATTCCTCAATCCTGAATCACAACATCTGTCTTCGCCCCTTGCCGATTTTCCTGCGTTGTCTCTTAGTTTAGAACTGCTGATTAACGCAATTAACACGCGTCAGCGGATTGCGATTTGTGGGGATTATGATGCCGATGGGATGACGAGTACGGCGCTGTTGCTGCGATCGCTGCGATCTCTGGGTGCCTTGGTAGACTATGCCATTCCCAGCCGCATGGCAGAAGGCTATGGCATCAATCAGCGAATTATTGATGAGTTTTATGAGGAAGGGGTGAGGTTGCTGATCACGGTGGATAACGGGATTGCGGCTTATGACGCGATCGCTCATGCGCGGGAATTGGGCATCACCGTCATCATCACCGATCATCATGATTTACCGCCACAACTGCCGCCTGCCCATGCCATTCTTAACCCTAAAATGATTGCCGAAACCTCTCCCTATCGCGGTGTTGCGGGGGTTGGCGTTGCCTATCTTCTGGCAAAGGCGTTGGCGCAGAGCATGGGCAGTTCCAGCGATCTGACCGATTCATTGCTGGAATTGTTTACCTTGGGCACGATCGCTGATTTGGCACCGCTGACGGGCGTGAATCGTCGTTGGGTGAAGCAGGGCTTACAGGTACTCGCAAAATCGCGGTTAGCCGGAGTGCAAGCGCTGATTCAAGTATCAGGATTGAGCCACGAAAAGAACCTGAAACCGGAGGCGATCGGCTTTCGATTGGGACCTCGGATCAATGCCGTGGGTCGGATTGCTGATCCGCAGGTGGTGATTGAACTGCTGACCACCGATGATGAAGGGGTGGCGCTGGAACGGGCGATGCAGTGTGAGCAGATCAACCAACAGCGGCAAAAACTTTGCGAGGAAATTGAGCAGGAGGCGATCGCTCTGTGTGAAAGCGGTAAAGGCGCGAACCAACCCTTTAATATTCAGGAAAACTGGGTGTTTTTGGTCGTGCATCCCGACTGGCATCACGGCGTAATCGGCATTGTGGCTTCGCGGTTGGTGGAACGTTATGGTGTGCCCGTGTTCATCGGCACCTACGAAGACGAGACGCGGCAGCACATTCGTGGTTCAGCCCGCAGCATTCCAGAATTTAACGTATTTGAAGCGCTGGAATTTTGTAAAGACCTGCTGGATAAACACGGCGGACATCGGGCAGCAGGCGGCTTTTCCTTCAAGGCAGAAAATCTGGAAGCGTTGCGATCGCGGCTTCGCACTTTTGCCCATCAAACCCTTGCACCAGAATATCTCAAGCCGCTGGTGATTGTAGACGTGGAAGCGACCTTAGCACAGGTTGATTTTAGTCTGCACTCCCAGCTAGAGGCGCTGCATCCCTGCGGCATGGAAAATCCCGATCCGGTGTTTTGGTCGGCGAATGTGCGGATTCACGAGCAAAAAAAGATTGGCAAAGGACATCTTAAAGTCACTTTGAGTCAGGAAGGCTTGGGACAACCTGCCAAAAAAATCACCGCGATCGCGTGGCGGTGGGGCGATTTCTACCCGCTGCCATCTCGCATGGATATCGCTTATCGCCTTCGTACCAATGAATGGAATGGTGAAGTTTCCTTAGAACTCGAATTGGTGGGGGGGCGTGCTGCCACTGCCGCCAGCGAACGAACCGATTTTGTCCACGGCGATCGCTGCTATGCCTGCCGTCTGGTGGCGATCGACCCAGGCAAAGAACTCCGTATCCGCAATCCCGAAGGCAAGGTGCTAATTGTGCAGCAAGGGCAACGCATCGGGCACTTGACCCATCCTGCTACTGAACCCATGGAAGTGGATGTCTGCCAGCCCCCCTACTTCGCCCTGATTAAAGCCGCCTTGGATGCATTGGGCATCGACAAAGCACAGAATGAAAAGATGACAGGATAGGAAAAGCGCTTTTGCCGATTCATGATCCTAAAGGAAGCGTTGGAATGGGCAGGAGCAGAATCAGATCGTTACGGATAAGAAAATCAATTAGGCGTATGCTGCAACTTTTCTTGCTGGTCTATCTGGCGCTGAATATCTTTGCCTTTTTCTATGCTGAGCGGTTGATTTTTCTACCACGCCCGAAAAGCTATCAAGATAGTTTAGAAATCTTGAAACTCACAACTTCCAGCGGTGAACAAATTTCGGCACTGTATCTGCCCAATCCGATCGCAACCTACACTGTTCTTTACAGTCACGGGAATGCCGAAGATTTGGGACGGGTTCGCCAACGATTGGAACATCTGAAAAACTTAGGCGTTTCCGTGTTTGCCTACGACTATCGCGGCTATGGCACCAGTCAAGG
>CASBQE010000244.1 GCA_949127665.1 Synechococcales cyanobacterium PMM_0083 | reverse complement strand
TTGTTCCTCATTCACTCCTTTTCGGCAGTAGCGATAAAGTTTGTCTTTATTTTTCAATGCCCAAACTTTGAGCGCGATCGCTTCCGGCGTTTTAGATCCCCACTCCTTCACCGTCCCAGAGATGAACGGCTCCAAGGGCGGGGCTAGAGCTAGAATAGAGATGAAATTTTCAATATTTTCAGCTATAAAATCCTCAGAGCCTATTAATAAGTTGGTTGTTTCTTTGAGAATTAGATTATCGGATATGGGTGTGAGGTCAGCGATCTCAACCGTCGTGACGGTCTGAGTCATTTCTTTCGCTACTGCTAATGCTGCTTTTGCTGTAGCTATATCAGTTGGCTTCTGCTTTCTTGTAGCAGGTGTAGCAGGTTTTGAGTCTTCTTCTTGCTTCTTTCTAGCGTCACTCACATATTTCTTTAGAGTGCCCTCGGACAAGGTAATTTTTAAGTCCTCAGCAATCTTTTCAGCTACCACCTTGTAGGAGTGACGTTTAAGAGCTTTTTCTATCCCTTCGTATCCTTCGATAATTAGCTCCCGAATCGTGTATGCAGTTTTGGGTTGATTCGATAAAGACTCCATCGATTCATTTAATTTATTTAAGGAGTCTAAAGCTAACGTCGCTCCTTTTAGTATGTTCATAAGTTACGCTCCTATCTTTTAACTCTTGCTAAAATTCTTTCTCTAATGTGCCCATCCAGTCATTCGCGATCGCCCTGCGACTCACATCGAGATGTCTTCACTAATCCTCTCGGTTTTAAGTGTATTTTTAGTGCGATGGAGGCGATGTAGTTTGTGGCATTTATGATGTTTGTCGATAGATTCCGATCTTCGGCTTAAAGCCATCCTCAGCCTCGGCTTATGAGCCGGATGACCGTGCGACATGAGTAGCGTTTTCAGCAAGGCTCCGCAGATAAACCACTTGCGCTCATGCGCTCTCTCTGGCTCATCGTTCCACGCCATGATCAGGTCGATCGCCTGGTCAACCAGGCTCAAAGCTTTGTCCTCAGAGAGAAGAGTCCGTTTGACCTCAACACCGACATCTTCTAGGGCTGGCGGTTCTATCAGAACCGGGGACTCATCATTCAAAGTGACGACCGCAACAGATTGAGGCATGGTCTTTGCCGCGATTAACTGCTGACTGGCATCGGCTTCAACCTCAACACCCACACCTTCTAGGGCTGGCGGCTCTGGGTTGTCTAGCGGTTCTACCAGAACTGGGGACTCATCATTCAAAATGATGACCTCTAACTGATGATCTAACTGTTGACTGGCATCGGCTTCGATATCAACGACTTCAGCGCTATCCGCCTCTGTAACCTCAGTTTCGTCAAAATTAATGCCATTCGTCAGCCCAAACAGATCCCTGTCTGCGGAATTCTTCAACTTGGGATCGAGAACCCGACGCATTAATGTCCTCAAATTAAAAAATTTTAGAGCTTCCAACTCTGTGGATTCTGGATCTAGAGAATTGTATTCTTCTAAAATTACCCGTCCAATCAAATTGATGCGGCGATCATTTTCCTTCCGCTGCTTTATTTCAGTAAGTTCCGCGATCGCTGAGTCAATTTGCTCTTGAAGAAATATTTCGCGATCCTTTTCTGCTCTGTCAATTTGCTCTTGAAGGAGTATTTGGCTATTCTTCAATTCTTCTAGCGTTTGCTGGCTCAGGCTACGTAGAAACATCCAATTCAACAGCGACTCAGACAGTTGGAACTCTTGTCTTTCGCTTTCATCCATCAGCATCACTCAAAAACTCCGAACTATTAGGATTCCTCTTGTAGAGTGCCCATTTACGCGCGATCGCTAATAAAGGGAAGGCAAGTTTGCGCGATGAAGCGACCACCTGGATTGCCGTCGAACCAAACAATATAAAGCGGGGGGCTTTCTCCATTCCTTTCCGATTGGCTTGGATCAAAGGACTTAAAAAAACGATTGAATTCACGTTTTTTCTTGCCCGTCACTTCCAGATGCTTTCCAAACGAAGTCAAAGTGCCGAAGCTCATAAAATGTGCCCCATCGCCGACATTTCCAGGGCTATTTGAGAACATCAAGCCAACGACTCTATTAGTTCCAATGTCGATTTCTGCCTTCCTCCATTCGCGCCACAAGCCCTGCCTAGCTGCAATATCTGAAGCTAGCCAATGCAATGTTGCCGCTGCCGGATCTTTAAAGCCAGAGCTGCACTCACTCCACATTTCCTTGGGGCTTGGATTGTGATTTCTAAAAAGGAAGCTTGTTGCCCACTTCATGCCGAACCCCGACAGTATCGTGATAGTTACGCTTAAAGCGTTCCCGATTGCTGTTTTTTTACAACTTCACTCATTCCCGATCTCCGAACGCCAGGGCGCAGGCTAAGGTTCAAATCGTAACTTCCGCCTTTCTTTGATGTAATGACTGAGCATTGCCATATCGCCATCAGAAGGCGGGAAGCAACGCCGCTTTTGCCTTCTAACCTGCCTAAAGGTGTCTGGAGAGGTTCCATCGCCATCTAGCATGATGAAACGCATCCAGCAGTCGTCCCGCAAAAATCCCGCCACAATCCACGACCTTCGATCCACGTCATAACCCAATGCCTGAGCCTCTAGGATCTCGACATCTGTAATGCATCGGAGATCATAATCACGTTCTGGGTGGTGGACAAAAAAATCCCTATCTGAAAGCTTCACCCAATATAGTTTTTGTTCCATTGAAAAATCTTTATAGCCTGGAAGACTTTCCACACTAATCGTTTTCTTGCAAAGCCAAGTAAGAAAAGGCTGATAAATATAGTCGCCAGCCGCTTCCCCATCAAACCAACGCACGATCAGTGGGGGGAGTCCTCCCATCTTTTCCATTTTCTTTGGATCAAACAAAATAAAGAAGCGTTGAAACTCGTCTTTTATTGGCTCTGTCAACTCATCCTGAACGACAGAGCCGGAAAACCTCAAAAAAAATAGGTCGTCCTCTATACCTCCAGGCTGATTGAAAGACATCAAGCCGACGATTCTATTAGTTCCGAAATGGCTCACAGCTTCCTTCCATTCGCGCCACAAAGATTTTTGTTGCTCAAGATCTGATGCCAGCCAATGTGCCATCGCTGTCGCTGGACCATCAAACGGAGATCCACTCTTACGCCAAATCTTTTCAGAACTTGGATCGTGATCATAAATAGAGATCGCTGATGATATTGGCATAGAGTTGACTCCACTCAGAGAGATACATTTTCAACTGAATATTCCCAATTTTCAGTTGAGTCTAACCAGCGCCAACTGAATTAATCATCCCCGATCGCCTTTAAGAAAGCAGCTTCAGCGCTACTCAACCGCACCCCTTTGGCATATCGCTCGAAAACTTTCTCTGATTGTCCAGTCAGCGATCGCGCTAATAGACTGTCTACTCCCAATTCCAGCAACTCACAGGCATAGGTATGCCGAAAGCGGTGCGGGGTAAGATGGTCCGTACTATAAGGTGCAACTCCGATCGCCCGACCCAACCGAAACCGAACAAAATGGTAGATGCCTTGATACCCAAGCCTGCGCCCTGGCGTTCGGTGTCCGTGGGAGAGGAAAAGCGGGCTGATAGACTGCAACTCTTCGCGTTGCTCCAGCCGCCTCCAGTCGAGATACTCAGAAATCGCGGGTCTAGAAGAGGGACGGATAGGCACACGGGCATCTTCCTTGGTCTTCTTACGGCAGAACGAGAGGCGCTCTCCATCCCAGTTCTCAACATTGAGTTGGGAGACATCTTCCGCCCTGAGTCCATGAATCAAAACGGCTAGAAGTGCGCGATCGCGTCGTGAAACGGGGTCATCCGAGTCAAATGCCAGAGCCACGGCAATATCATTCATCTGGTCTTTGCTGAGGTTGCGCGGCAATGGCACACCCAACTTTTCAAACTTGATGGCGGCGGTGGGCAGTGGGGTTGTGAAGTCCAAGTAACCTGATAGCTGAAACCAGGCGTAGAAGCTTTTAATCGCAGTGAGTGCCTGGTTAATCGACGATACAGATAGTGGCTTGCCTTTAGAGTCGCGATACAACTTCAGCCAGTCTTTGTACCGTGACACATCTCTAGGCGTGACAGTGTGCCAGGTGCGCTCAACCTGGACGATGAACTGTTCAAGCTCTTTCTGATAGGACTTTTTAGTGTTGTCGGCGAAGTTACTCGCTTGCAAAAACTCTTTAATCCGCTCAAACCGCACGTCAGAAGTCTCTTTAGGCTTTTGCTCTGGGGCATTAGAAAGGACAATTTGAATGATGGGGTGCTTGGGTTGCTGCTGGCTAAACATTTTCTAATCCCCACATGGGGACATTTGCCCCATCATTCACGATCACCCACCCAGTGTTGCTGACTGGTCGGTGATGGTTTGCCGTGATCAGACTGAGACGCATTCAAATCAACCTATGCAAGTAAGTTCAGTTCAATTGTACTGAATTTGGATGATAGATATGTGTTTAATATCTATGCCTTACTAAAGTCTTACTAAATAACGCGATGGTTGAAAATAACCACAAAAAAGCGATCGCTAGAGGACGCGATCGCAGTGGGGTGTAACGTTAGTTGTTAAAGGAGTTCTGACGACCAAGCCGCGCAGACCACAACCATATCAAACCCTGAAACGGGTCTTTCGTGAAGTGGGGTAAAGCAAAGGGCGGCAGTATTCTCTCTAATCGGACGATCGCTAATGGTGAAATAATGCAGCAGATCAACGCCGTCAAGATAAAGGGTCAATACTTTCTTGTCTGAAGCCTCCCAGTCTTTCAGCACGGGAGGATTGCCGTCCTGGGTGCAGGTCGCTATGTAAAACCTATAAAAATCGTCTTTTGCTGAGCAGTATTGCTGGATTTCGGCAACAAGCCAAGCGCACTTTTCAAACTCAATGCGATCGCCAATTTCGGGAGCGTTGATATTCAAGCGGATGTCGTAAGCCTCTGCGGGAAGTTGTTTACTAGAGGCGGGATAAACGAAATCGAATTTAATTATCAAGCATCTACCGTTTCTAATTGGTTGTAGAAATATTCAAGATTCAAGGTTGATTGTGGCGACAACCATGTCTTATCTCCACGGTAGTCAATTTAGGCTATAAAAAACGATCGCTCACTGGGCGATCATTTGATTCATCAAGGGCAGGGTCACAACCTCGTCAGCAAGGCTACAGAATTTATCTGCAAAATTGTTGACACTATCCACAAAAATGTAGACAATAAAAGGGTGGTCAAGAGAGAAGCCAAGTGAACACCCTAGACATTAATGAAATGATCGAAACAACTGAAAAACCTGAAACAACCAAAGGATATGTCGAGCGGTTTGGCAGCGAATTGGCGATCGCTTTTGCCAAAAGCGAGGAGTCTAAAATTTGGGCGAAAAAAGTTCGTGCAGAAAAATCTTTTGAGTTTTTTAGAGAGATTGTTCGAGGGCAGGAACTTGAATATGAACCTGTTGACGTAGATTTAGAGTCGGCGTTTCATCTGTTGCGAGAAGAGTATGCGGGGAGGTTGAAAGAGGTAAAACAGCGCTTACATGAGATTTTCCTTTGTGGCTACACTGTCGGATCGGAGCCAGCGGAAGACAAGCATTTTCATGGTCATGGATTGCAGCGTCCGTCTGCTGACGATCTCAAAGAGTTTTTTTGGGAAGGAGACTGATGAATTTATCATGCAGTCTGCGTCAAATCCTGGATGAGCAAAATCTAACTATTTACGGAGCCGCCCAAATCGTTGCGGCAGAAACAGACGAACCCGTGAAAACAGCCCATCAACGGATCACCCGATACTTGCAAGCTCCTCCTGAAAGCTGGGAGGCGATCTCGGTGATTCTCACCGCATTAGGCTACGAAATTAGGGTCGAAAAACGACCCAGCAATCAAAGGAACAAAGATGGCTCGTCTGATTGACCGCAAGTGTCTGACGTGCGCTGAATTATCGGTTGAAAACGCGATCACTGAGCATGGGCAAGAGGGTGACGGTTGTTGGGATATTTCTCGTTGCCATAAACGGCGATCTCACTACCGAAAGCGAAGCGATCGCAATAGTAAGCGGCAGGTTGCTTACAAAATTTCAAAATCAAATAAAGCTGGAACTACTGAAGAGATTGAATTATCAGCCTCTCAGATTGCTTCTATTGTCCTCGTGATCTACAAAGATGAGTTCACTAAGGAGTCTCCAATTCATGCGATTGGAGCCGAGCTTTGGATTGGCACCGAGGAAATTGCCCACATGAAACCCGTATCCTGTTTAGGGATGCGTGGTGATCAGGTGACAGCCCTAATGCCGCAAGTTTTGACGAGTTTTTCAAAAGATTTTTCAGAGCAATACAATCAAGGCAAGTCTTTTAGCCGATTTGCGGCGAAGATAGAGCGGCATATCAGTCAGTGCCCGATACCTAACCCATTTTCAAAATAAGCAAGAAGAAGCATGAAAACTCTGGAAAGACCATTAACCATTACAAGAACCAAGCGCCTTCATAAAGTTCATAAAGCCCCGCTGGATAGGATTCAGGATTGGTTAGGCGCAATTTTGTGTACTGGCTTCGTGGTGATTGCGGCGATCTTGTTCGCGGCGGGGAACATTGATCTTGCACTGCCGTGGATAGGTCTAAGCGTATCCGTTTGCCCCTGGTTGAAAATTCCTGGGTGGCTGCGATTTGCCCTGGGGCTATTTTGCTTCGTTCAGATTTAAGACCTATATTTCTGTGATTAATTCATGCCCACTCAGCAGCTAGAACTAAATCTGTCTTCCCTGGTCGCTGCGGAGAATACCCCAGAACAGGGAAACATTGTCGAGATGTGCGATGAATTTGATCAGGCGATCGCACATCTTGACCTACCACTCCACCAAAAGCTAGAAGTTGCGGGGAACGCGATCGCTCGGATTGTGGGAGTCTATGACCAAAAAGCAAACCAATCGCTCGACTCTTGGGATTTTGCAGGTCGTCCCATTACTTTTCCGGTTGTCGATTTAGACGATTTCGATAGCTATATCCGGCAGTCAATGAGTGTTGGCATCGACGATTTTATTGAAACTACTCGCTCACCTCGAAAAGAGAAAGAGCCGTTGGATTGCCCTGAAACCTCGATCGCTGGAGTAATCGATCAAGCAAAAGCGATCGACTTCATTAATCTCTTAGAACTGGCAGGGAATGATACCCCAGACCGATGGTCAAACGCGATCGCTGGATGGCTTGAGGAAAACAACTGTAGCTCTATCACTCTTTCTAAGCTCTGCAAAGCAGTAAATCTAGCGCCTATCGAGTGCTGGATTGGGCTACTGCTAGGCAGGTTTCAACCCGCGATCGAGTTAAGTCAGGAAGATTTTTATGGAGAAGTGCGGATAGTTAGGGTGGACTCCTGAGTCACTGGCACAGCATCTTCATAATTAGTCATTATTTCTTGTTAGTTGGTGAAGCTCATAGCACTTCTGCATCGTTCACGGCATCACTGGGCAAGGTGATCATTGACGACAGTAGAAAGGCTAGGGTGCATCAATGATAATGATTATTGGGAAAGAGCTTTGGTATCGCCACAATTCTGGGGTCTGCTTCAGATGTCAGATAGCCCACGTTTACAGGACAATGTGCGAAGTGTTGATTTGCTACTCAGCAGAAAGCCCGGCACAGATGGTGCGGGTTAGAAACGCAAATCTGACAGAGGTGCCAAACGGACACAAAGCACTTAATTATTTAGCTGGCAAATCAGCAGCGGCATGAGCCATGTAGAATCAGAACGAAAGGGATTTGACGAGCCATCGGTGGTGTACAACGCCGATGGTGACCGTTGCCGTATGCACCCCCTATCCATCCCCCTACGCCTGCTGTCAAACGAATCGACGTAGGCGTTTTAACATTTTAAAGATGCGGCGGGCAGCGGCACTGAGCTTTGATTCTATTTTTTAAACTGAGTTTTGAGGTCTAGCAGTTCCTTCTCGAATTGATTCAAGGAGTCGGACAGTTTCTCGCTCCTTCCTGCCGCCTTCGCCGATTGCTCGTTCTGACTTCTCACCAGGTCTAGAAGTTGCACTATCGTTGTTGACCATAGCTCTACTTTGCTCTCCAATTTTGCGTTTCCTCTAGCTACCAACAAAATCGGATCATCTTCTGGCAGATTCAATTGTCTTGCTAGATCGCTCAACGCTCTATCTTCGCCGCTCCCTACGCCTTCCAATCCCGTTAGCAGCTCCTGGAATGCTGTTGTATTGATGGATAATTGTTTCTCGATTGGCACTAACAATGGCGTTAGTGTCTCGATTAATAACTGCTTCATTTCTTCTCTGTTCATCGATTTCAATCTCCTTTTGTTGAATTAATGTTTTTTCGACATCCAAATAACTTCTAACTGGCGATTCAGCGTCCTAAATCTGCACCCTTCGCCTTTGCCTTTGAAGCTCTCTGCTGTGTGAGCGCTGCTTTATAAGCATTGGCTCTGTTCTGGATTTCCTCTAGGCTCATGATTTCACCGTCCATCTCCAACTGCCCGGTTAGCAGATGGTCGTTTTGATGCAGTTGCTCGTGATTGACTTGATCCTGATTGGGTTGATTCTGGTTTTGCATGTTTTGCATATAGAGCCTTAACGAATTGGGATTGAGAGTTGATAGTTTCGCCATCTAGACGTTTTTCCCAGACGACTTCAGGAGCCTGCGGATTTTGGGTGTCGATCACTCGAAAGCGATCGCACCCAGTTCTGATTTTTTTGAACGTGTCTAGCGCCTGCTGATGGGACTGCTTGATAAAATCCTCACTCAGCCAGCGCCCAGTTGATTCACTCATGGCGATCGTTCGCCGCAAATGATCTTTTTGTGGGCAGTGGCATAGTGCCACGCCAACTTCATATCCATGCTTTTTGAGTGATTCCATCGCGGCTTTAATCGCCTCTGGCTTTTCCCCAGTCAATTCGATCGCCAGATTCATCCGGTTGGAAACTGCATGGACCTGAATTTGTTTGGCAACCAGCGATGATTCAGCATGGACAATGAGTGCCGCATTTTTCGCCCGATTTTTAGTCGCTTCTTGATATTCAGGAAACTTCTCTTTAATCCGGTCTGGATTGATCGAGACAAAATCTCGCAGCGTGTTTATCAATGCGCTGCGACCACTGCCGGGTGCCCCCACCACTAAAAGCGCTTTAGGGGCTGTGCCGGGTGCCGCAGTCTTTGCGTCTTGAACGGCTTCTTTAATGATATTTAGATGCAGATTCGCCCGATGGGGTTTTGGCGCGATCGCCCGACCTTGGGCATCTAAATCACAGTGCGCCTTGGCGCTACTATCTGGCAAATAAGCCAGAGATTCAGTCCAGGTAGGTTGCATTTTTTTGATGAAAAAATAAAAAGCTCAATTTCCTATTTGAAGAAGATTGAGCTTTTTGATGTGAGGGTGTCTCTTGGGTTGGATTTCAATCAACCTTCTTCAAATAGATCATAGGCTCCATAAAATGCGTCGGGAACGGTCTTTTTACGGGTATCTGCCTTTTTGCCTGTGTCTGAGGAAAAGTCGGGTTCAGGCTCACTATTCTCATGAATCACAGGGCTAGAATTCTTGACTAGAGTTCCTGCATAGGTTCCTTCATGGGTGGCTGTAGTGACCTGCGGAGAAATCCCAAAGTCAGCTTGGAGTTTATAAATCTGCCGTTGTAGAGCATCGATCGCGAACTGTGCGGCGGCTTTATCTTGTGCCGATTCCTGACGGGCGTAGGGGAGATAGAAAGCTGCCAGCGCAATCACAGCCATCTCCTTGCCAGTTCGAGCATCCCAGACGGGATTCTCTATTAGATACCGATACACCTCTCCTGCCAACGAGTTTCGGTTGACGTGTGCCCGGAACAGAATGCGTGTTTTTTCTTCTACCATTTAGCTCCTACCGCCTCTTGTCGGGTGCGTTGAGCGAGGGCAAGATACAAACCGAGAGCGTCAGCAAAGCGCACATAATTAAATGCCTCTAAATCAGATCTCCCCAGAAAAATAGCCCGTAGATCTTCAGAGATAGCTCCCAGGAAAACTCCAGGAATTTCTTGATCTTTAAACCACTCTTCTAACTGAAGCCAAACCAAGCTCATCGCCCCACCACCGCAAACGACATTAATGTCGCCTGGTGGCAGCTTTGCCTTGAAATAGCTCTTTAAGGAATTGGAATAGCTTTCTAACACGCCAGGTAGATACGGTTTCAGATCGATAATTTCTCCGCCTGCAACTCGAATCCGTTCTCGACGTTGTGCGATCGCCCGAATGACTTCTTCCAGGCTGACGTTTCCACCGATCTGCTTCCTAATTTGATCGGCAAAACGGTAGAAGCCTTCGCCATCTGAAGATGAAAGAGTTGGGTTTAATTTGCCAGAGCGGAAAACCAATAGGCTTGTATTTCGTTCGCCGCCCATGATGACGGGGATGTCAACGCCTCTCATGTTTTGCCCGATCGACTGCAAGTATGCAGCATGAGCCGCAAACAATCCTGATCCTTCGGTTGCAATTTTCAGTTTCAAATTGCATTCAACCGTCCGCCCGCGAAATCGAAATCGCTTTGCTGCGCTTTTAATTGCTTCCAGTCGTGCGTCTCGACTGGGTGGGTTGATTTCATCCCTTGGCAGCATCAGCCCAATTGAAATAGCAAATACTTCCTTGCCAAACCCTAATCCACCTGACAGTTCACTGTGAATTAAGCCGATGATCGCCAGCACTCTGGGCAGCAGATCATCCCACTTGGAAATCTGGTGAAATTGCCTGCCGCCCAAATCTGCGGCGAAGTCGCCCACCGCATAAAGAATGCCTTCGGAGTCTTCAACAAATGCGCTCCGCAAGGGGTCATCGTATTCACTCATTTGAGCATCTGTTTGAGCCTTAGAAACATGACTGACAATTTCTGGACGCAACGCTAATGGCTGAGGCTTCCCGTCAGCACCCGTGTAGAAAATCTTGCCGAGAGAAGAACCCAGGTCGATCACCGCTAATAAAGTCATCACATTTTGCCTTTTATTTGGTTTGCGTTAAATTGCGTTAAATTGCGTTAAACTTTTTGGCTACTTTCAAACTAGAAAATCTCTTCACTTGAGGGTGCGTTAAATTGCGTTAAATTGCGTTAAACTCTTTGGCTCATAAAAAAGTTCTCACAGCTTACCTTTCCCAACTGTTTGCGAGAACCTCGTTTTGACCTATTTATATTTAGATGGGATAGCTGGAGAAATATGCTGAACCCCCTTCATACCCATACCAGGCATGAACGCTAAAACCGATGATGCGACAACACAAGTGCCGATTACCGATAGAGCGATCGTTGCAAGCGCCTGAGCCTGAGTTGTCGAACCATTTGATTCCCCTTTTTGTTCTGGGGCATGGGAGAAACTAATCCCTTCTAAGGTCAATCCATTTTTTAATTTGTAGGTTTCGGACGCGCCCAAATTAATATGGATTTTCATCCCTGAACCCGGCAGGTTGATGGACTGTTCAACCTTTCGCAGAAAGGTGACTCCTAAAATCGACGAAAAATGGTTTTGATAGATCTCTTCTAAAAGCTGTGGATTAGAGGCACCACCGCTTTCAATCATCCACGCTTGATAGAGTTGATCGATAAATGACGTTTTGGCAAGTGCTGTCGCTGGAAGATCTACATAAGGGTCAGGCGGTGCGGGGTGTGTTTGAGCGATCGCGCTGATCTCTAAGCCTTCATTCAGAATCACCGTTGGAATGGTCACGGTAACTGGTAATTCAATAGGGGTTTCCAATTCCGAAAGTGGTTCAGCATCGCCCGTTTCAGAACTTCCTGATCCAGAATCATCAGAATCGATTGAAATCACTTCCGGCAAATCAATCGGGGCATTGTCGCCCTCATGATCGCTCACTGGCTGTGGCGTTCCTGATTGTTCTGGGGTATTCAGTTCTGGTAATTCTGGTTCGCCATCTGAACCAGGTTCGCTTTGAACAACTGGAGTTGGCAAATCGTCGTCATCTTCAAGAATGATTTCCTCTGGCTCTGTGACAGCTAATGGTTCCAGAGTCTCAAGTTTTTGAGTGTCATCAACATCCAAGCTTCTTTCTTCAACAGATTCAACCTCAACAGGTTCCACTGCTGCACCTACCGGAACTGCGACCCGGTGAAGCGTTGAAACGACTGATATTGCGATCGCGAGTGACAAAATCGTTCCATCACAATCGGTCACTTCGCGCTCAAACGACACCGCTTCAGCCGCATCAATCGCTCTGCCAACCTCCCGCAGGACTGGCTTAAAAAATATCGGAACTGGTAGAGATGATGTCGGTTTATTCTTCCATGTACTCGCACGACCCATAGATTCTCCTTCGGGAATGCACTGTTAAAAATCGCCAATATTTCTTGATCAAGCCAGTTCAGACAAGCCTGCTACTAAACCCTACATCAACTCTAAGAGGTTAAAGCAGATAATCAGGCATCTCTGGATATGGCAATTTCAGAATTACCATCGCTTCGCTTTCAATTACCATGTCGAAAATTGCAGCATCGACAAAAGAAGGTTGAATGTCTATAAATTCCTCAACTTCAACCACTTCTCCAACTTCAGGAGCTTCAATAACTTCAATAACTTCAATAACTGCTGCAGTTATCGGAACTGCAACTTGCTGAAGCGTCGAAACGACCGATATTGCGATCGCGAATGACAAAGTTATCCCGTTGCAATCGGTCACTTCGCGCTCAAACGACACCGCTTCAGCCGCATCGAGCGCTCTGCCAGCCTCCCGCAGGACTGGCTTGAAAGCAATCGGAACTGGCAGGGATGCTGTTGGTCTATTCTTCCATGTACTCGCACGACCCATGATGCTGGACTCCCCTAAATTGATGACGCGGTAAGTTCAAAACCTGTAGTCTCTCAATTCGTACACGTCTATAGGTTTGATACATCCGTAACTACGCTTAAGTAGAAATTGATAGATCGATAAATCCAGCTAACTCAAATTGTTTTTGGCGAAAAACACATACAAAACCTATTGAGGTCTTTGGGTAACTTAAGAGAGACACAGGGATTGTTTATCTCTTTGGCACAACGCTCCAGTATCTTTTTGCACAAATAAAAATACTGCGACCCAGCCATACAAAGGATTTTATGATTTTTCATCGCCGCTTCCTGCCGCTGGTAACAGCAGGATTATCTATGATTGCGCCTTTTATGGTGCAAACCGCCGTCTGTGCGGCTGATGTCCAGACAATAGATTCCAGCGAGGTTGAGTCGCCTTCTGCATTTGCTATTTCGGTGCGACTTGATCAAATCCAGAAAAGTTTGCTCAACGGTGATAGCGTGGCGACCCCGGCTCCAGAGCCAGCCGTTGAGCAGAAACGCGATCAAGATAAAACGACTCAACCCATTGAAGTTGCGCCGCCGTCTTCATTAACTGCATCCCCAGAAAATCAACGGACACCCCCACCTGTTTTGACTCCTAAACCTTCAAAACAGGTGGCAGACCGATTGATGCAGGTAAAAGCAGCGTTGGAATTACTAAAGCAAGAAAAAACTCAGTCGGCTCAGACTGTGAATACCCCAGAACAAGATCATTCAATCGGAGCCACTGGCAACTATCAAACTTCCTCTCTCGCCTTAATAGGTCAAAATTACGGTCAAACCTATCCGGCAATTCCGTCAACTTCTAATAGAAAAGTCATGGCATATCCATTGCCTTTCATCGCGCCGATCACCTCTGGCTTTGGCTGGCGTTGGGGCAGATTACATAAAGGAGTGGATATAGGAGTTGCGACCGGGACTCCGGTTGGTGCGCTTTTCCGTGGAGTAGTTGTAGAAGCAGGCAATGCAGGCGATGGCTACGGAAATAAAGTGGTCTTGCAGCACGAAGACGGAAGCCGCACACTCTACGCCCACCTAGATCGGATTTTCATTCAGCCGGGTCAGTCTGTCGAAGCATCTGGCATTCTGGGTCTTTCAGGAAGTACAGGCAATTCGACAGGTCCACATCTACATCTAGAATGGCAAATGCCTACTCAAGCTGGAGGGTATCAAGCATTCAATTTTCTCCCCTATCTGCAATCGGCAGAGTTATCCCGCAAAGTCAGCATGGGTATGGGAGGGGCGCAAGAGACTGTCAACGAGCGTGTCTACAATGCTCAAGCGGATACCCAAACTCCCGGTCAGGTGATCGCAATTGCTCCACTGCCAAACACGGGAATTAATCAATCGGCATCCCCACCGATGCAGGTTGTGGGTATGGGCGGCGAAACTGAGCAACCCGCAGATAGGCGATCGCTCTTTCGGCAAATTGGAGCCGCGAATCCAGAATTTAGAAAATCTGCCATTCTAAAATCAAATGAAATTCGAGTCGCAATTGCTCAGCGATCGCCTGCGGTACGAATTGGGAGTTCTACGCCAGCATGGATAATCGACACGCAAGGAATTCCGATCGACTATATTCCGGGTGGAACTGCCTTTGTCACCACCCCGATTAATAATCAAATTCAAATTGGTACTGAGAAATTTCCCAGTCGCTTTTTTATTCAACCTATTAACAACGGGCTGATCAGCTTAAACGGAAATTGGTATCGCGGCAGAATTCTAGTCTCTTTAGACCAAGGTAAATTGACGATCGTCAATTGGCTTGACTTAGAAAGCTATACCGCCAGCGTCGTCGGAGCCGAATCTATTCCGAGTTGGAATTCAGAAGCGCTCAAAGCTCAAGCGATCGCATCGCGTTCTTATGCCATGAACTATCGCAATCGTCCGGCATCTCCCTTATTTGATCTAGGCAACACTGAAAGCCATCAGGTCTATAAAGGAGTTGCCAGTGAGTACAACACTACCTGGGCAGCAACTCAGGCAACCCGTGGGCAAGTGTTAATCGATCTGCGATCCAATACCGTCATGATGACTCAGTATGCGGCGACCCAAGAAATCGTGAACAGCGCTCACGGTGGGTATAACAGCATGAGCCAAACTGGAGCGGCAGAAATGGCGAATCAAGGTTTTTCTTATCTACAAATCCTGGGGCGGTATTACCAAAACGCCGCGATCGGGGTATTTCGATCTGGATGATGTTTAGAATTCAGATCTATCTATTATGTTTTTTAGATCTATCTATTTTTTCAGATCTATCTATTTGTTTTCAGATCTAGATAAAATTCAATGTGCTAAAAAGTCTAATAATACTTTTTAGTTAATTCCCACATTGCAGAAGCCTTGTTATAAATCCTAAAACTATTTCAGTTCGGCTAATACCTGATCTTTGGTCTTTGCTGATTCTTCTTGCTGTTGAACAGAACTGACGACGCGCACGATTATCGATGCGCGTTTTTTATTGCTCTTTTATTGTTTTCAAGCCTCTCCAGTCGTTATTTTTAACGTCGTTTTTTTGCAGGTGTTAACTGTGCCCAAATCTGGCGATTAAATATCACTAATTTCAACAATTTATCAAAATTCGACCCCGGCAACACGTAGATTTTATAGTGTGTTCAGCGCCACAGCGTCAGTAATTACGTGCTGCGTAAAAACGCCTAAAAAAAACAAAAAACCATAATACTTGTTAGTTAATTTCAACATTTCTATTAGTTTCTCAAAGAATCTACGTTGTCTCTATCCGGCAAAGAAAAGTAAACGCTTCAGCGAATACTCGATCACTCTCTCCTCGTCCTTTTTCTTAGCGCTATTACAAGTTTTTAGTTCCGCCTTTCTAAATCAAGAAAGGCGATTTTCATGACATAGAAATCATGAAATTTGCCTTGAAGTCCCTAACCCCAAAAAAATCCATGACAACTCTTAAACTCTCCCAACGACATCCCGGATCTGTTGCCTGGATTCAGGCTTTACAAGCAAATCCCTACCCCACATTCGTTAGCTCTGCCCTAGGTTTTGGTGCTGCAAAACTGATCTCAGAAGGACAGCTATACAGCGCCCTTCTAGTAATGAGCGCAGTCTTGCTGCTGTTCCCCGTGCAGTGCGTCCTCGTGTATTACGACATTGAAAAGTTCATGGCGAAACATCGCTGGAACATGACGGCTGCGCTCTTGGTTGTGGGTGCGATCGCGTTTGCGGCAACCTCCATTTTGGGAGTTGAACCAGCATCGGCTCAGTTCTTCCAGAAAACTGAAACCTGGTTACAAAGTGCCATCAAAGGGATGGACACCGAACTCAGCAAGTTGATCTTTAACGTGCTACGGGCGTTGTTTGTGATTTACCTCGGTATTGCGCTGGTCAAGGTTGTGCAGTCCTCACGGGAAGGCGAAGACTGGCAGACATTGGCGCGGACACCCTTGATCATCCTGGTCACGGTAACGATGGGCGATTTGCTAGGTGGTTTGATCACAGGCGCAAAATAGCCCCTTTCTGGAGTTCTTCAAATGTCAGAGCAAAAGCACCGTCCAGTCAACCAAACCTTGGGAATGCAGCCAAGGTTTGGACCACTCCCCGCCGATCAGGTAATCCCGTGGATAGCCATCACGATGGTGTTCTATTTTTTATTCCAAGAAACTCTGAAGCTGGGTTGGAACTGGACGGTATTGCTAATCATTTGGGGCTGTGGAACGTGGTGGGTACTCACCGGGAGCAAGTCTTGGCGATTCCTCGGAAAGTTTGTTCCCTGCCCCAGTTGGACAAGAGGCAGAGTTACCTATCGCTCTCTGCGTGTCATTCAACAAGAACGTGAACTCCAAGCTGAACTGATGATTCAAAAACGTCAGCAGGCTAAAAAACGACGAGCCAAGAGCAAGAAAACACGGCAAAAGAATCAAGAGGCAAGACGAGCATGAAAGCTGGCAAGCGGCAAGGGCAACGAACCGTCAATAACGGAGTCAACAAAGTCAAACTATCGGCGATCGAAGATCAGTTTGATTTGCAATTCCCACTCAGATTTGAACTGCGAGGTCGCACGGCTGGAGCGTTTGTCTTGTCCAAGGGCGTGGATCGGCTCAAGTTTGTATTTGGGTTCAATTGCAAAGGAGTCCACTCCACACTGCAAACGAGCCAGTTAGAAAAAGTATTTGATGGGATTGAGTCGGGGCTGAAGGATTTGCCTGGGCAAGAAACCATCACCTTTCACATGGGTTCCTTCTCTTCTGATTCTGTTAGACAAACGCAATTGTCGAAAGTGGCTGCAAATGCCCCATCCGAGCAACTGCGTTTTTTAATGTATGGCGAAAAAAGACGGGTTCAGGAACTCACCGCGCTGGGCGTTCGCAAGCCAAAATTCCTGCGGATTTACGTCACCTACACGATCGACCCTAAAACCGCTGGTGCTACCGACCCGGTTGAAAAAGCATTAAGTTCCGCTATGGATATGTGGCACCGTTTCACCGGAAACTTTGCAGACGTTCAGAAGCAGAACTACGAAAACCTATTCTTAAAAGCCTTTACCGATGGCTTCCTCATCTGGGAGCAACTGATCAGTAATAAGTTAGGGCTAGACCTTCAGGTGATGGATGAAGACGAGCTATGGGCACACACCTGGTCGCGCTTCAACGACTCAGAGCCGCCCAAGCTGCCTCAGCTAATCACCTTGACTGAGACTGGCATGAAGGAAGAGATTCGCTCTGACGTGCATCCCACTTCATTGCTGATTGAAAATCAAGCGAACTGCCCTATCCCCGATCGCGCTTGGGTTCATGTCAACGGCAAGTATGTCGCTCCGATGGTCTTTATCGACAAGCCAATGGGATGGGCAGATAAAACGGATCAATTGCGCTACCTCTGGGATCTACTGGCACGGGACACGGTATTCGACACTGAAATTTTCTGCCAGCTATCTCGCGCTAACGAGGGCATCGTCAAGACCAATATGCAACGGCTGGCAAAGCAGAGCATCGTTAGTGCTGACAATGCGTCTGCCAAACAAAGCATTGACGTTGCCGCACAGCTAAAGGTTAAGAAAGCAGTGCAGGCACAGGAGGAGCTTTATGAAGGCGCGCTGCCTGTGTACTGCGGGGTGACGGTGATGATCCACCGGGATGACCCAGAGCGCTTAGATGAAGCCTGTCGTTATATGCAATCCTGCATCCGTCGCCCTGCCTGGATAGACCGGGAACGAGAGTATGCCTGGTTGATTTGGCTGCAAACATTGCCGATCAAGTGGGAAATGTTGCTCAGCGCCCCCTTCAACCGCCGCATGGTATTCCTCACCTCTGAGGTTCCGGGATTCTTACCGATCGTTCGTCCTCGTGAAATGGACTCCGACGGATTGGAATTGCTCTCTGAAGAGGGCGGAGTACCGATTCACATTGATTTATTTAATCGCCATCGCCATCTGGCACTATTCGCCACCACTCGTGCCGGGAAATCAGTGCTGGTGTCGAGCATTCTTTCGCAAGCCCTGGCGCGGAACATTCCCATCGTCGTGCTGGACTTCCCAACCGACACTGCCAGCACCTTTAAGGACTACACCAAATTCTTAGGAGAAGGCACCGGAGCTTACTTCGACATCGGTAAAGAGCAGAACAACCTATTTGAACTGCCCGACCTAAGAGGACTGCCGCTGAACGACCAAATCAACCGACACAAAGACTATGTGTCATTTCTGGAATCCGCCATGATGACCATGATCCTCAGTTCTTCTGGGGATAGTGCGGACATTCAAATGCTGCGGAAGACAATTCGCTCCATTTTGGTGCTGCTACTGACTCAGTTTTTTGATGATGACGATATCAGCGATCGCTACACGGCAGCGTTTGAATCTGGCTTCGGTTCTCCTGACTGGCAAACAATGCCTACTCTACGAGACTTCCTATCCTACTGCACGATGGACAGGATTCAGGAATCCGAAGCCCTTGCCGGGGGTGGCTCAGATATTTCTAAGGCAATGGATTTTGTTCGGTTGCAGTTGAAATTCTGGGTGAATAGCCGGGTGGGTCAGGCGATTAGTTCGCCGTCGAGCTTTAGAACGGATTCACCGTTGATGGTGTTCGCGTTGCGGAACCTGAGTGAAGACGATGATGCTGCAATCCTTTCGCTTTCTGCCTACTCTGTCGCCTACCGGAATGCCCTTAAGTCGCCAGAAAGCATCTTCTTTATTGATGAATCTCCGATTCTATTCACCTTCGAGGATATTGCTGAACTGGTTGCAAGGCTGTGCGCCAACGGTGCGAAAGCGGGAGTGCGGGTGATTCTTTCGGCGCAAGACCCTGACACGATCGCCCGGTCGAAGCCTGCGGCAAAGATTCTCCAGAACCTTTCAACTCGATTGGTTGGGCGGATTCAGCCGACTGCGATTCCGAGTTTTGTGAAATATCTGGGCTACCCGGAAGAAATCATTTCAAGAAACAGCACCGATCAGTTTTTCCCGAAACGAGAAGGAGTCTACTCGCAATGGCTGATCGATGACTCTGGCATCTTTCTCTACGGGCGCTTCTACTCCAACTACCTGCAACTGGCAGCGGTTGCCAACAATCCGCATGAGCAACGTGCGCGGGATGCCTTTTTAGCGATGTATCCCAACTGGTTTGAGGCGCTCTCTAAGTTTGCCGATGAACTGGTATCTGCCATGCGAAACGGGCGACCGATGAATGTTCCAGAAATCCAGAAAAAAGGCGCTAAGAAAATTGCCGCCAGTGCGACCACGATCACGATTACGCAAGAACCTAAAGCGCTTGCTGCTACCAAAAAATAACCATCCACTCTTTTACTTAATCACCATGAAATACCCCAGAACAATCTTAATCACCCATACTCAGCATCCTCCTTCCGACAGCCCCTATTTAGAGGCAGTTCCTTCGGTGAAAGATCAGAAGCGTCAACCTAAAAAGCGTCGATTGCTGGTTGGTCTTGCGATCGCGTCAAGTTTGGCGTTTGCAGTTCCCGTCTCTGCTCAATTGGGCGGTTTAGGTGGACTGCTCGGTGGTGGATCGGGTGGCGGTGGACTCGGTGGACTGCTCGGTGGTGGATCGGGTGGCGGTGGACTCGGTGGACTGCTCGGT
>CASBQE010000243.1 GCA_949127665.1 Synechococcales cyanobacterium PMM_0083 | reverse complement strand
GCTAGGCAGTTCATCATCACGTAGCTCTCGCGGCATGACATAGGGCTTTTTGCCTTCTGGGGTATGTACTTCTTCGCCTGTGATCGCGATCGGGCTGGGAGCAACGGGCTGCTGACCATCATTCAGCAGGGGATGACAAGCCCGACCACCATGCCAAATTTGCAGAAAAATCCGACCGCCAGCGGCATGAACTGCATCTGTAGTCTTCTGCCACCCGGCGATCTGGTTCTCGGAGTAAATTCCCGGTTCGTGCCAAAAAGCGGAGTTGCCGACCATAATCATTGTTGCTTCAGCAATGATCAGCCCCGCACTGGCTCGCTGGGCATAATACTCAGCCATCAAACTAGTTGGCAAATGCCCGTCTCCGGCACGAGAACGGGTAAGCGGAGCCATCAAAATCCGATTTGGCAGCGTCAGATCACCCATCTGGAGGGGCTTGAAAAGAATATTCATCTTATACAAGCTCCTGATTAGAAGCGAGGTGGGTTGGATGTTCTTGAATGGGCATTATATCAATCCTTATAATTTCATTGAGCGGTAAGTAGAAATAGCAGAGATTAATATGAGAGCGATCGCCATTACTACACCTGTTATCGCAATCAATGGCGTATCCATCTGCCGAACGGCGATCGCGATTAATGCCCAAACAACGACAAGCGAGAAGGCGATGTCGTGGCGTTGAGTAGTGACGAAAATAGCGATCGCAGCGCTAACGACTATCATCACAACAGCCCAAACGGTTGGAGCGATGCCCCAGCCATCCCAGTTGAGACTGTAGAGCGAGATCGCGACGTTGACCACGGTAGCAACCGTAATCCAGCCCAGATAAAGGCTGATGGGGATATGGATAAACCAGCGTTCCGGCAGTGTAACTTGCTGTTGACCAATGCCAAGCTGTTGATACATCCCAATCAGCGGAAACAAGATACCCAACATCGCGATCGTGGATAACGGAAAAAGGCGGGCAAGGAATAAATAGATCCAGGCGCATTGAGCCAGAGAAGCGAATACAAGCAGGTAGCCACTGCGCTGCAAGCCAGAATTTTGGCGTTGTGTGGATTGGCTTTGATAGATATCAAAAGCAATCAGACCCAGATAAATCAGTCCCCAAATCGCGAAGGCATAGTCAGCGGGGATGATTTGCACATCAGCAAAGAGGATAGTGGAAAGTTCACCCATCGGCACCCCGTTGAGGGGAAAGAGGTTGTTCGATATCGTATTAACCGCGATGCCGCCGAAGATTGCGGCAACTATAGCGATTTGTCGCAGCCGATCTGGGTCAAAGGAGTCTTGGGTAGAGAGTTTCATTTTATCAAGGGTCAGGTTTTGCTAAAGTCGCTTGCACCGTTAGCACTGAACACGGAGCATGATGAAGAACATAATTGCTGACACTGCCCAAAAATAACTCACTCAGCCCAGAATGCCCCCGCCTGCCGATAACGATATGGTCAGCTTCCCAGGTGCGGGCTAAATCACAGATCGTTCGACTGGGGCTGCCTTGACTTTGAGTGAATTCAGCTCTCACGCCTGCCGCTATTGCTTCATCCGTAAATGTTTTCAATAATTCCAGACCTTTTTGTTCATAACCCTTCCACTGCTCTCGAAACACATCGAAATCCAAAGGATTTGGGTAGCCTTCAAGGGTTGATGGATAGGGATAGGGCGCAACAGCATAAATAGGCAGCGTAGGGCTGCCTTCTTCCTCGTATGACAACACATGCAACAGCATCAGGTTGGCATCGCTCCATTTGGCGATCGCGACAGCCTCGTCAAAAACTTGTTGTCCAATCGTAGATGAGTCTATTGCAGCTAGAATCTTTTGAAACATATCAGTTGTCCTGTTATTGAGGTGATTTTAATGATTGAATGAACGCTCAAGATGAGCCAGCGTCAGTGCTTCGATTTCAAACTCGTAAACACCAACCACAACCCTAGTAGGCTAGCGGCTGCAAACAAACTATTACTAAGAAGTAGCAATTCCGACGAGGATTGCTCGGTCGAGATGAACGCCGCACCAATAATTAAGGCTCCAATGATTAATCCAGACGTGAGCCGATTGGCAATATTTTCCAGCGTTGCCCGGAGATCGTTCAGATCCTGAAGGTGTAGATTTAGGCGAAATGTTTCATTGCTTAACTGCTCTAGTAAAAACTCGACTTGACGCGGTGCTTTTAGAGATAACTGCTTCAACTCCAATCCGGTTTTCAGCAGTGCTTGCATGGGATTATTTCCCAGTAACTGTTGCCGAAATATATCTGACATCAAGGGCTTCATTTCATCCGAAATGTTAACGGAATTATCAAATTGCCGCCCCGTTCCTTCCAGATTAGCGATCGATTTTGCTAACAAGCCAATGTTACTGGGTAGCTGTAAGTTATTGGTTCGGGCAATTTGCAGAATATCCTGTAGTGCTGAATCCAGATCTAACTCCACTAAACTCAAGCCATAGAACTTCTTCAATAGATTTTCATAATCGGTCTGAATTTGCCGCTTATCAATGGGTTTAGACGGATCGAGGGGGCTTGCGAGTTGTATCGTCGCCTGAGCGCAACGTTCGGCATCGAAATCGAATACAGCGAGGAGCAATTCTACCAGCGATTCCCGCAGATTGGGGTTGAGTGTTCCCATCATCCCGCAGTCGAGAATTGCGACTCGACCATCCTGTAAAATGAACAAATTGCCAGGATGTGGATCGGCATGGAAAAACCCATCCACCGCATATTGCTGCAAGAAGGCGCGAAAGATTTGGCGGGTGAGATCGTGCCGTTCTGCTTCAATATCTCCTTTGAAATTTTGTCCGTGAAGTTTTGCTGTGAGAATGGATACACCATCCAACCACTCCAGCACCAAAATTTTGGCACTGCCTAACTCCCGATAAACTTTTGGTACCGTAATCCGCTTGGGGTTGAACCACTTTCCTTTAGCCAGATTTTCTCGCAAACGCTCCGTAAAGCTGGCTTCCTGAGTAAAGTTGAGTTCATTGTGTAGAGATTGGGCGAATTCATCGGCTAACACTACCAGGTTAAAGCGTTTCCCAATTTCAGTCCCCGCAAGTTTGACAGCAATTCGTTTCAGAACTGCCATATCTTCAGCAACAGTAATCTCAATGCCGGGACGTTGAATCTTTACGGCTACTGGCTGCCCATCTTTGAGCGTGGCGCGATGCACTTGGGCGATCGAACCAGCAGCTACTGCCACCTGATTAAAATCGGTAAAATCTTCCAGTAGCGATCGCGGTAAATTCTGGTGCAAGACTGGCTCGATTTCGTTCCAGTCTAAAGCAGGTACATTCGACTGGAGATGACTCAGCGCATCAATATAGGGAGCGGGCAGTAGATCGGAGCGCGTGCTGAGGAGCTGCCCAAACTTGACAGCAACTGAACCGAGATCAATGAGTACGGCACACAAAATGTCTGGCATTGGCGCATAGTGCTTTTCGCTCTGACCCAGGGTAAGCATCTGGTGCAAATATTCCCAACCATGTTTGAGCAATACAGCGATGACTTCTCGCTCACGCGCTTGGGGATTAATGGTTGATGTCTCTGTCATTACTTTTATCTGCTATCTCGAAGCGACTTTGGTTATGGAGAATGCGTTAGCCCAAGCCCCTTAGATGGCTAGTAAAGCACCTGTTCCTATCTACTGATCCACAATTGAGACTTTGTCCTAACTTCCGCTTGATTCATCGTTTTCCTTCTTTCTAAACATCAAAACCGACCATTGAGGAAGATTAAGATACAGCTTGCCATCGGGTTGTACCTTGGGATAATAGCCATAATTTCCCGAATCGTTCCAACCATCATATTGCGGTGCTTGAGAGTTAAAAATCTCTTCCCATTGACCGATTTCTCCTCCCATGGAAATTCCATAATCATGATGTTGCCACTGGCGATCGCCCAGATTGATCACCACCATCATAATATTGCCGCCCTCATGCCATCGCTTGAAGGCTAAAACGTGATTTGATGGGTCTTCGTGAATGAATTGCAGCGTGTGGCTGCGGAGCGCGGGGTTGTGCCACCGAACCCAGTTCGCATCTCTTACTAAGTTTCGCATCGGTATTCCAATTTCATCGCCAGCAATTGACCAATCGAAGCGATGTTCGGGTGTCGAAGCATTGCGATCGGGATTGGGCCACCAATAGCCCCAGTGATGACATTCCGATCCGATAAACATCATCGGAGCGCCTGGAATCGCTACATTTAACGCCCAGCCGAGTCGGGATTTTGCGCGGGCATACCAGTTATTTCGCCCGCCATACAGTTCAACAAAATAGCGATGTTCGCTTTGATTGCCGTTGTCGGCATCCGCAATTTGATCATGAGAACCAAGCAAATATCGCACAATATTCCAGGGAGCATCGAAGCCCCACCAGCCGATAAAAGATTTGAGTTCAGCGATCGCGTTCTGCCCGTTTGCGGCGCGACGATAAGCAAAGGGATCAGCCATGCCCCAGATCGCATCGAAGCCTAATTCACGGATGACCTGACCCCAGAGATCGCGCTGATCGCCTGACCATTCCGCAATCAGATATTTATCTTGCCAGTAAGGATTCGATCGCAATCCAGCAATGATGAACTGAGCGCAATCCCACGTCATGCTATGCGCCATATCAAACCGTAGCCCGTCGCCTCGATACTCATTCAGCATCATCCGGGCATTGTCGAGCAAGAGATTCTGCACTTCTCGTTTCCAGTGAGCAAACGATCGCCCGTCTTCATCGCGCAACGGCTCAAACTGAAATGGGTCTTCAAAATAAATCCCACCCCGATCAGTCGTGTTGCCGTCGTATTCCCAGTAGTGGTTCTGGGTGATGGAGGCGTGATGATAAACGACATCAAAAATAACTGCTAAGCCGTGACGATGGGCGGCATCGACGAGTCGGCGCAAGTCGGCTGGAGCGCCATAACCATTGTGGGGCGCAAACAAATTGGTTGCGCCGTAGCCTTCATTATCAACCCCATCGACTTGGGCGATCGGCAACAGTTGTAGTGCATTAAATCCCAGTTCTCGAATGTATCCGAGCTTAGTCTGAAAGTCGGCAAACGTGGCATAAGCTGGAATCTTCAGATGATCATTCAATCCAGCAAATGATCCGACATGAGCTTGATAAATAATCAGATCGTCGAACTTAGGCGTAGCAAACTCAGACCATTCACTTTCCCAGTCATGCTGCCAGTCTACAACGATCCCTTTTGCGTTGTCTTGAGCATTTTCAACTTGACGGGCATAGGCATCAATCCGAGAAAATGTACCGCCTGGATTGCTGGCATCTCCGCCTTTATTTTCAATCTCAAATCGATACTGCTGACCTGCTTTTACCCCTGGCACATCCACCGACCAGTAATGCAGGTTACTCGGTTCTGGATAGAGTGAAATCCGAGTCATCTCAGCGTTGTTCCAGAGAACAACCCCAACGGCGATCGCATTCGGTGCCCAAACTCGAAACGAGCAGCCATCGCCCAATAGATTTGCCCCCATTCCGGCACAAACACTCGTATTATTTAGTTCCTTCACGCTGCTGATTGTCATTGTAGATGCCCTCGCGGTTTTGAATTTTGGCTTTTACTCACGTCCAAGTTGCCGCACGATCGCGCTGATTTGCTACTCCAGATAGGCAGAAAATAGAATTGAAAGTGCAAAACTCCCGATGAACGCCAAGGCAGATCCGTTTGTGTCTTGAGTTTGATGCGCTTCAGGGATAATTTCTTCGACGATCGCGGTGATTAAAGTGCCCGTTGTAAAAGCAAGAACGATCAGCTTAGGAAGATCGGACTGTCCGCGCAACCCCCAATAGCCGAGGGCAGCACCCAGCCAAACGGGAATAATCAAAGCAGCCAGCAATAAAAAACGTTGTCTGCGTGGCAGAGCCTGACTTTTAAACTCGGCGTTGGTCACAAATCCTTCTGGAATGTGAGCCACAACTCTCGCTGAAGCCAGCATTACTCCTAGATGTTGTGAGATGGTCAAACTGGTGCCAATCATCAATCCATCGCCAAACAGATCAATCGTAATACTCAGAAAGATTGCCCAAGCAGCCTTATTTCCATCGATTCCCCGCAGGCGATTTTTGCTCGAGTTGAGCAGGTGATTCACCCAGACATAAAACGCTCCACCCATAAACAGTGCCAGCATGGTCGTCCAAACTGGTTTCGCTGAAACAACCTGGGGCAGCAGTTCAGTGGAGGCGATCGCCAACAGCACTCCCCCAGCGGCGTGTAATGCCAGCCCTAATGTTTGTTTTGATAAAGGCAGTGCTTCGGCAATCATGGCTCCCATGAAGTTACTGACGACGGGCAAAGCTGACAGCGTTAGAGCCAATAAAAATTCCTGCACAGTCAGCCTCCGCTAGATTGAACCCACTCATTGCAATCACGTACAGATCCCCAATTCCTCATTCAGCGATCAGCGCTTGGATCGAGGCAGAACTGCGATGTTTTCAAAATGAGAATGACTGAACTCATGCAACTGAAGATTGCAAAGTTCAGTCAAAATCAAGTCTTCTAGGTTGAATATGCTCATGGCGATGCGGCACTGACAGCATGGCTTCAATCTGACGAGTTGCCCATTCTGCTGCCATGTTTAGAAAATCAGGATCATCATTGACACAGGCGAGTCGGGTGTACGATACGGTTGGATATTGACGCTGCAAAGATTTGATCGCATCCTCGACATCCAGAATGGTTTCAAAGTTTTCAGTTGCCCAGCCGAGCGGTTTAAACAAAATGGCTTTGGCACCTGCCTTGATCAAGCTTTTCGCGGCTTGTTTCAGATTGGGCTGCGACCATTTGATCAACGGCATATCATGATTGATCCACCCGATCGAGATCAGCGGATATTGATGTTGCAACTGTGCTTGCACGCGATCGTACAGGGCTTGTCCATCAATCACTCCGGTCAACAGTCCGTTTGCTTTTTCTGGACCCCCATGAACCGTTAAGACAATGCCGATCTGAGACTCAAAGTAGTCACTTGTGGGGGGCTGCTTGAGTGTTTCTTTAAGCTGACCCACCAGTAAATTAATGTAAGCAGGCTCAGTCGCAAAGGCTGGCATATAGCGCATTGACTTGAATGAAAACTGCTGAGGCTGATGCTGAGATGCAGTCGCGGCAATCACTTCATTGACTTGCTCAACAGCAATTTTACCCGTGAAGGCAGAATCGACCACCAGCAACGGATAAAGCAACAAATTCTGAAAGCCTTGCTGGATGATATCGGCTACAACGTCTTGCACAAAGGGTTGGCAAAAATAAAAGCCTTTAAACACTTGGACACGCTTTCCCCATCGGTCTTGTAAATGCGTCTCGATCCCCAGCCGTTGCTTTTCAAAAATCTCATTTTCGGGCGACATGAAATGATGATGCTTGACCCCAAAATTATATAAATCTTGAAGTGCGAGTAGCCTACCAGCCGTAGGATAGAGCCACTCTGGAATGGGCACGAACTGAGACGCAATGTACTTACTCGCAGCCCGGTTATAACGACTCAGATCACGATAAGATTGCACTTCACCATATCCTGCTATCAAAACTGCAACCCGATCGGCTTGCAATGCTTCCAGAGAGCGATCAAGATCGCCGTTATGCGGCGCAACTGGATGCGGCGCTTGAGCTTGATGACTCATCATATGATTCCTTATTTGAATGCTTATAGTACTTTTGGTTCATATTGACTAATCCAGTTCCTTTTTCGCGTCGCCAATGATAAATTGGTGAGTTTCTTTAGACTTGTCAGATATCATTGAAGCTCTACTACAAAACACGTCGCTGTCCTGAATGCAGCGTGAGCATCCAAGCGCCATCGAGCAAGAGATTAACTCCAATCAACGTGCCAATTAGCCAAAGAGCGCTAAATGGAAAGCTCGACCAAACTAAAATACCGAAAATAATGCCGACCAGTCCGCTCACAAGCATCCAGCACCAGTTTGGTGCAGTCCGGCGTACTTGAAAGGCGATCGACACTTGAATGATACCTTGCACAAAAATGGTAATGCCCAGCACCAGCGTCAAGGCAAGCACTCCTTCGAGTGGTTTTGCGACGACGACAATGCCAGCCAGGAGATACAAGAAACCGAGAAACAGCTTCCAAGTCACCTGTCCCGCGCCTTTGGGTTGCACGGCATACACCATTTGAGCCACACCAGCAAAGATGAAGATCCAACCAAACACTAAGGTTGAAGCAACGCTAGCAACGAACGGAAAGACGATCGCAACGATGCCCAGTATAATCATGAACACAGCGATCGCTGTTGCCCATCTAGAGCTAACAACTTGCTCATCAATTTCAGGCTCAATAACTCTCATGTGGATCTCCTTTAGGATGGGCTACGCTTTGTGATAAAAGATGAATCTGACTAGCGAAACAGTCAGATAGCTCAAGAGCGCATAGACGATGATCTCAATCACAATAGTGAACAACTCGACTCTAGGTATTACCGTAATCAATAAGTGTTCTATTTCCTATTTGAATTGATTGATTACGATACAAAACGTAAGCAAACACATGTTGGTGAGAAAACTCTAGTTCAGGAGTCTGTGATAGAGGAAGGCAAATCAGCTTTTGGATATCAACCTAGCGCTAGGCACTTTCCCTCGTGACATACTCAAAGCTGGCTCAATCACGCTTCGATAAACGGGGTTTTAAGAGCCAAAGTAGGGCAATACCTGTAATACCACCAACAACAGCTCCGACTGTTAACCCATTTACAGCAGCGGCTAAGACCGTGAAAAAGTTGAAGCGATCGAATGTCATGAGGGGTATGCCTACAAAGGCAACGAGTAGACCGCAAGCCCAAGCTAGAGCATTGGCAAATATCCACCAACCAATCTGACGGACATGCCCTCTCAGTACCAGCCCTTGAGCTAGTCCTAAGGCACTTCCGACCCAAGCTCCCAAGAGAAGTGCGCCCCTAGCTGCCAATATTCTGGTCTCAACGGTGCCTGCATGATCAAGCGCAAGGTAGAAGGTAAGCAAGATGATAGCTTGTATACCCAGGAGCCATGCAATGACTATTACGATCGTCGTCACCGCAATCCACTTGCCAATATGCTTAATGTAACGTCGCAGTACGAGCCATTGGGCGAAGCCTAGGACAATACCTTGGGATAACCCAACGATATGCAAAACGGTAACAGTTTCAGGGTTACCTAGCCGATTCATCGCCATGCTGACAATCAACACAAAGACAAGGATTTGTAAAGTAGTTTGTGTCAGGCGAGAAATCTTACAGTGGAAACCTGCCTTCAAATTCAATAGCAAAGCGATTTAAAGCCGCTTTCCAATCTCGAATCGGCATGGTCCATTT
>CASBQE010000242.1 GCA_949127665.1 Synechococcales cyanobacterium PMM_0083 | reverse complement strand
GCTTCGGTTTCGTTGTCTACCGCAGAAGTGGCTTCATCCAAAATCAGAATCGGCGGATTTTTTAGCACAGCACGGGCGATCGCCAAGCGCTGCCGCTGTCCGCCCGATAGCTTTTGCCCACGTTCCCCTACAATCGTGCCGTAACCATCCGGCAGTTGAGTAATAAACTCCTGCGCTTCGGCAATTTCTGCCGCCGCCCTAATCTCATCCGTTGAAGCATCAAAGCTACCGTAGGCAATATTTTCAGCTACCGTGCCGTGAAATAGGAAGACATCTTGATTTACCCAGCCGATCGCCCGTCGCAACTCTCGCAGCTTCAGATCTTGAATATTCACTCCATCTAAAGTGATCACGCCGGACTGAATCTCGTACAGCCTTAGCAGCAATTTTACTAGTGTACTTTTCCCCGATCCGGTTGACCCGACGATCGCCGTCGTTTTGCCAGCCGGAATCTTCAACGATAGCTGTTCAATTACGGGGGGACGGTTGTGATAAGCAAAGGTGACATGATCAAATTGAAGCTGACCTTCAACTAGAAGTGCGAAGGGTGGAGCATGAAGCGAGATTGATTGCTCAATATCTTTCAACTCTCTGTTTCTACTCTTTCCTACTTCCAAATGTCCTGAAGGGATCGCGATCGGCGTTTCCAGCAGATTCATCACCCGATTTGTGGATGCCATTGCCCGTTGATAAAGGTCGAAGGTTTCGCCTAGACGAGTCAATGGCCACAGCAGCGATTGAGTTAGATAGACCATGACGCTATAGCTGCCAACGGAGAGTTGACCCGCGATCGCTGCTTTTCCACCAAACAGCATTGTCGAAATGAAACCGACCAGCACTACCAGGCGAATTAGGGGAATAAAGGCGGCACTAAGGGCGATCGCTCGTTGGTTACTGCGGCGATAGGCGGCACTTTCTAACCGGACTCGTTCTTTTTCGTAGTCTTCTGTGGCAAAACTTTTGATTGTGGTAATGCCGCTCAAGTTGTTGGACAATCGACCATTCAATAGGCTGACTTTCTCGCGCACTTCGGCATAGCGGGGAGCCAACTTGCGCTGAAATATCACGGAACCCCAAATGATGAACGGCATCGGCAGCACCGCCATCCACGCTACGGTGGGAGCCAAAAAGAAAAACACCGTGCTAATGATAGTCACCGTCGTACTAACTTGCAGCAGATTATTCGCGCCGCCATCCAAAAAGCGCTCTAGCTGGTTAATGTCGTCATTTAGAATGGACATCAACCCACCCGTGCTGCGCTCTTCAAAATATGCCAGTTCCAACTCTTGCAAATGAGAGTAGGCATCCAATCGCAAGTCATGCTGAATATTTTGTGCCAAGTTACGCCAGAGGCGATCGTAAGCATACTGAAACGCCGATTCCAATCCCCAAATCACCAAAGTCAATGCTGATAAAATCACCAATTGGCTAAACAGATCCGTCACGCCCAACCGAGACAGCACCGAATTTTGCTTCTGTACAACTACATCGACTGCGGCACCAATTAGCAGCGAAGGAGCTAAATCGAAGATTTTGTTCAGAATGGAGCAGGCGATCGCCCCGCCAATTTGACCATGATAATTGCGCCCATACCGCACCAATCGCATGAGCGGGTGCCTCGCATGAGTGCGGTCTGGCGAAGAGCAGCCATTGGGCGTTGGGTTGGGAGAGGAAAAGTGCGATCGTCGATGAACAGATGCACGTTGAGACGATAAACGAGCCACAGGGAGACCTTTTGGAAGCAACTACATCCGCTAGCAATCTTCACTCTAACCAAGTTTTGAGATTAGATTTGTCCACAAACTTCTTGGATGAAAATTGTTGGATAAAAATAAATGGGATGTGTCCTACGAAGGCTGCAATAATTTCCACTGAGATGATATGCTACATTTCGTATTATTTGAAATGAGGAAAAACCAATGAGTTTGTACACTCCTGAAGAAACCGCATCGGTGATCAAAGCGGTGACATTGGCTGGTATGGCAGTCTCTATTGCCGATATGGGAATCGTTTCGACTGCGATCGAAGCTGGAGCTTTGGCTCAAGAAGTGGTGGGTGCTGCTAAAAAATATCCTGCTAACAGCATCGTGCAATCGGTGTTTTCAGCCGAAGCAGTCAAGAATAACTCGCCCAAAGCGCCTGAAGGCATGACTCCTGACAATTTGATTGAGACAGCAATGACGGCGATTAATGAAGCTGTGGCGATCGTCACTGCAAAAGCAACCCCAGCCGAAGTGGAAGAATACAAGCAATTCATCTACACCGCCGCTGAGCATGTGGCAAATGCCGCAGGCGAAGGACTGTTTGGTACAGGCTCAAACAAAGTGAGCGATAAAGAAGCTGCTGCACTAACAAAACTTAAAGCGGCTTTGGGCGTTTAAAGTAATTCATCAAAAGCCAGACCCGTTTCGGCTTTGCTCAATTCTCAATCCGCTCGATTTTTGATGAGGCTGAGTTGAGCAAGGCGAAACCCGTAGTTGTGATAAGAATGTCAGATTTAAAGCTCAAACAACACTGCATTTCTAGATAAGTTGGGATTGTAGTACGGATCATTGTGATTTAGCTGCTCAAAGTAAGGTTGCCACTTATCGTTTAGGGTTTGCCACTCTTTGGGTTGCAATCCTGGTTGCCGACTCGCAGATTCGTAATGGACCAATTGCGCGTAGGGCGTTACTACTTGTCGATATCCGGCTTGATGCGCCTTGAGGCATAAATCTACATCATTGTAGTTGAGCGGGAACGCTTCATCCATGCCGCCCAACTCTTTATATAAACTGCGACGCATCATTAAACAGGCTGCGGTCACAGCTAGATAATTGCGATTGACCAGGTTGGACAGAAAATAACCGGGATGATCGCCTGCAACCTGATGAAATGAATGTCCTGGATTGCCGCCCAAAACCATTACGCCGATGTGCTGCAAGGTGCCATTTGGATAAAATAACTTGGCTCCAACGGCTCCAATTTCTGGCTGCTGAGCAAATTCCAGCATCAATTCGATCCAGTCTGGCGTGAGAACTTCCACGTCGTCGTTGAGCAGCAGAACAAATTCGCCTTGAGCTTGGGCAACTCCCAAATTGATCCGCTGAGCAAAGTTAAACGGATCGGCACAACGCACAAGCTGGAGATCGTCACCTGCGATCGCTTCCATCACCCTATCCGACACGTCATAGCCATCAACCACAATAATTTCGAGATTGCGATAAGAACTGCGATCGCGAATGCTGCGGATACAGTCTTCCAATAAGCAGCGGCTCGCCTCTGGTTCCAATGCTTTACCCGCACTGGGAATCACAATGCTGACCAAAGGATTTCCCTGAATCTCGCGCCGAATCCGATAAAACCCCTCACGAGGACCTGCCTCCACTCGCCCTGGATAATCACTCCGAATCAGCATATCCTCTAAAGCGCGACGGGCTGCTTCATATGCCCAAGGCTTTGCATCTGGGCTAGAGGTGACCGATGCCGGAATCACGCGCCAGTGATACAGAATTTTGGCAATGTGATAAATCTGCTGGGTATGTTCCACCACTCGCAGCACTAAGTCATAATCCTGAGAGCCGTCGTATCCCACCCGAAATCCACCGATCGCCCGAACCAAACTCGTGCGATACACGCCCAAATGGCAGGTATACATGCAGGAATGAAAATAATCAGGCGACCAATCTGGTTTGAAGAAGGGATCATGGCGATCGCCTTCAGCGCTCAACTTGTCCTCATCGCTATAAATAAAGTCAGCTTCGGGATGCTGGTTGATCAGCTTGGCGTTTTCAAATAAGGCATCGATCGCCAACTCATCATCATGATCCAACAGCGCTAGATAGTCTCCTGTCGCCAGTTCTAAAGCAGAGTTGCTGGTCGCGACAATGTTGCCGTTTTCTGCTCGAAAAATAACTTTGATGCGCGGATCAAGTTTACTGTAGTGAGTGAGTAATGGCTGAATATGTGCCGCACTCGACGCATCATCGACAATGCATAGCTCCCAATCAGGATAAATCTGATTTCGCACCGACTCGATTGCTTTAGTCAGCCAAACTTCCTCAACGTTATACACAGGCAGAATCACCGAAAAAGTGGGGCGATGCTGCCACTGTGCCATTTCGCGATCGGCATTCAACCGATCCGCTGGGGTCAGTTTTTGATGCGCCATCCACTGCTGATAATTGAGCCGTTTGTAAAAGCGGGCGATCGTGCGATCGTATAGAAACCGGAGAAAGCCTCGTGTTCCCCGCTCTCGCCATGCCTGGTATAGCTTACCCAGCTTGCGAACTAGGGAGGAAACTGCCCCTCTCATTCGCATCGATCTCGATATTTTTGGTCGCTCGTCATCCCTAGGAAAAAGCAATGGATCGCTGCTATCGGTGGCTAATCCCAACCTTTCCTTCAATTTAAACCAACGGTTTCTGACCTGCCAAAACTTGCTATCCAGCACGGCCGCAACAATACTATTTAAGCGATGTTGCGTACTTTCTAATTTCAGTTGCGTTGTGTTTAATTTCAGTTGTGTTAAGTGAACCCGATGATGAGTTTGATGCACATCGTCTCTTAGCTCAAGAATTTGCTTAAATATCACATCAATGTGATTGGCATAAAGCTGAGGATGATTTTCAAAGATTTGCGTATAGCTCTTGACCCAGTAATCTTGCGTCATTTGCTGGCTTCTGGAGTTCG
>CASBQE010000241.1 GCA_949127665.1 Synechococcales cyanobacterium PMM_0083 | reverse complement strand
GGGCGATCGCCGCTTTCACCTCCTGCGTTACCCGCACACTCTCGCGGTATTCCGTCCCGCCATGCACCACTCGATGCCCCACTGCATCAATTTCGCTGAGGGTCTTAAGCACCTGCGTTTCACCCTGCCACAAAGTTTGCAATAGCTGCGTTGTCGCCTCCGTCTGGGATATAGAAGGCACTATTTCCTTCAGCACCTTCCCATTCGCTTCTACCTTTATCGCTGCTTTCCCTGGCTCCACCGTCCAGTCGATCGCCCCTTCCCACAGTGGCTCTGGCGGATTGGGCAAGTCGCCCGACAAACCCGACAATGCGTAGAGGAAACTTTTCTGACTGCTAGAGCCAGCATTTAGCACCAATATCTTCATCGCTCACAGCCTTTCGACATCTCAAAAAGCCTACTGCATTCTGCCAAAATTCTCTGTATCGCAGGCTATTCCTGAAAAGAAACCGTGTCAGATTTAATTTTATATGTAAATAAATTACGATTTTTCATCGTAGGCTGTAAAGTCTTTAAGGCAGATAAAACCCTGAAATTGCACCAACTGTTTTTATGCCATGCGGCAACACAGTTCACATTGGTTGAGCCGTTTAAATGCTTACCTGCACCCTTCCAGTCAGCACAGATAGCATCTCGTTCATCAACTTACAAAAAGGATTAAGTAATGTGTACTCGTGCCGTGTATCTTGGACCAGAAGACACTATCATCACCGTTCGCAGCATGGACTGGAAAACCGATATGGAGACAAATCTTTGGGTTTTTCCAAGTGGCATAGAGCGTGACGGGGCTGCTGGCGCTGACTCGATTGAATGGACTGCTAAATATGGCAGCATTGTTGCGGCTGGGTTCGATGTTGCTTCAACTGATGGCATGAATGAAGCGGGGCTAGTTGCCAACCTGCTCTATTTGACTGAATCGGAATATGTTACTCCTACGAGTGATGATCCCCGTAAACCTCTATCTATTTCTTTATGGGCACAGTACATTCTCGACAGCTATGTCACGGTTGCAGAAGCTGTAGAAGATTTACGCCGAGAATTGTTCTATGTGGTGCCCCTGATGACTCCCGATGGGCAACCTGGACAAGTACACTTGTCCATATCCGATGCCACAGGCGACTCAGCTATTTTTGAATATGTGGGTGGAAAGCTGGTCATTCATCACAGTCGTGATTTTCAGGTGATGACGAATTCCCCTGTCTATGAACAACAGATTGCCCTGAATAACTACTGGGAGCAGATCGGGGGGCTGACAATGCTGCCGGGGACTAATCGCGCTGCCGATCGCTTTGTTCGAGCCTCGTTTTACATCAATGCGATTCCTAAAACCTCTGACATCGACGAAGCTGTTGCCAGCGCTTTCTCTGTGATTCGGAATGTATCCGTGCCCTTGGGCATCTCCACGCCCGGACAGCCCAATATCTCTTCAACCCTATGGCGCACAGTGGCGGATCATAAAAATAAGCGCTATTTCTTTGAATCAACCCGCACCCCGAATGTATTTTGGGTCAACTTAGCAGATATCAATTTTTCTGCTGGACAGCCAACCAAAAAGCTTACTCTGACAGAAGGTGCCTTTTTTTCTGGCAATACAGCAGCACTGTTCAAACCCGCCGAGCCGTTTCAATTTCTACCTGCACATTCAAGTAAGTAAATCGGATTAAAGAACTATGCGCCTACCCCCATCTTCCCAGACATCGCCCACCCTGTGGCAAACCCTGAATAATTCTGCCCTGCTGCGCTACCTGATGCTCTTTGCCTGCGGTTGGGTCACTGTTTTGTTGATCAATTACTTCTACGGGACGATCGCCCTTTTCACCGTTGCAGGCATCTTTGCCGCGCTGTTGAATTATCCGGTGGTTTGGCTATCGCGCTATTTACCCAGAGGATTGGCGATCGCCCTTGTATTTCTTGGGTCAGTCACCTTATTGCTTGGAATGACAACCCTAGTTGGGCTGGAAGTGTTGAATCAGGGACAGGGCTTGTTAGTGAATCTCAAAGATGCATTAAATCAGCAAAGCCTCCTACCGTTCCGGAGTTTTCTAGACCAACTCGATATCAGCAAAATCATTAGCACCCTGCAAACAGGACTGACTTCGGGTTTAGGCGTGGTGAAAAGTCTTTTTTCCAGCGTCTTCGCAGGGATTTTTGGGGCAGTCATTAGCCTGTACATGCTGATTGATGGCGATAAACTGTGGCAGTTATTTCTCAAGCTGATACCCGTCAGATCGCGCGATCGCTTTGCCACAACATTCAGCCAAAGTTTTCTCGGTTTTTTGCGCGGGCAACTGTTATTGATGCTGTTTCTCGCGATCGCT
The DNA here is from genome assembly GCA_949127665.1 of Synechococcales cyanobacterium PMM_0083. Lineage (GTDB taxonomy): Bacteria > Cyanobacteriota > Cyanobacteriia > Leptolyngbyales > Leptolyngbyaceae > ULC077BIN1. Next base: position 3,074 of record CASBQE010000241.1, on the reverse strand, counting down.
AGTTTCGTGATTTTTTCGATTTTAGGGGTTAAGTATTCTCTGATTCTGGCAGTGATTATTGGGGTGCTAGATGCCATTCCTGGGATTGGTGCAACCCTCGGAGTCATGGTCGTTAGCCTGCTAATATTCGCCTCTCAGGGCAGTGAAATGGCGCTGAAAGTGGTGGTTGCTTGCCTCTTGCTGCAACAGCTTCAAGATAACTTCATCCATCCTAAAGTTATGGGAGAAGCCTTGGAATTAAATCCAGTCCTCCTATTTCTGGCACTGTTTATTGGCGAACGGGTGGCTGGATTGTTGGGAGTTTTTCTGTCCATTCCGATTGCAGGCATGATTGCTGCTTGGATACGGGCAGTTCAGGCGGAGCCAACGCCATTATTAGAAGCAGATCTAGAAGAGGTTGAGCCGCGATCGGAGTCATCTTGATCATGGGTTTTGGATACGCTCAATCCGCAAATTTTAATGTAGTGAGCGTAGATCAGCTTGCCTCAAGGGTAGTTTTCTTGCTGAAACCGTACCATCATGATAGAAATTAAGTTGAACTCTATTGTCATAGTTCACAAATTGATCAGGCAGGAGCGATAACGTGCAAATCGAACAGACCGAGGTCGTGATTTCTACGCCTGATGGAGAGATGCCTGCGTTCTTGTATAGGGCTGCTGAGAGTGAGCAACAGCCCGTCGTGGTTCTTCTGATGGAAGCATTCGGCTTGACTCGTCACATTCAAGATGTAGCAACCCGCCTTGCAACCGAAGGCTATGTGGTTCTCGCGCCTGATCTGTATTATCGCGAATTACCAAACAACACGTTTGAATATGACGAGGTTGAGCAAGCGATGGCAATGATGTATCGCATGGATTTTGGTCAGCCAGTAGAGGAAGATATTAGAGCGGCGATCGCGTATGTCAAGTCACAGCCCAATGTCTCCTCAAAGGTGGGAATGACTGGATTTTGTTTGGGTGGCGGTTTGACCTTTCTCGCTGCTTGCAAGCTATCGGATGAAATTACGGCGGCGGCTCCCTTCTACGGCATGGTTCTAGATGAGTGGATTGAAGCAATGCCAAACATTACGGTGCCGATCTATTTATTTCACGGTGGGGTCGATCCATTCATTCCGCTTGAACGCATTCAGCAAATCGAGTCTCGGTTTCAAGCATTGGGTAAGGAGTACACATTGAAGGTATATCCTGATGCTGATCATGGTTTTTTCTGCCATGAGCGTTCTTCCTATAGCCGCTTGGCAGCCGAAGACTCATGGCATGAACTTACACGGTTCTTCAACAAAAATCTGCAAGAATCTATCTAACCCAAGCAATTGTGGGCGTGACTCCCAAAGCGGATGTTCAATTACAGAAATCCGAGCCAACCTTCTCTAATGAGTTGCATGGGTGATTGGATTCATTGGCAATTGCGATCGCGGACTCAATCTACCACTCGATATCCACGGTACTGTTCTTCAACATTGAGCGAAACGCGCCCTGCTCGATCAAGAATCATCAAGTTGAACAATTCCGAGGTGATGAGACATTTGCACAATATTTGAAAAAGCGACATTTTCCAAATGTCGCTTTTTGCCTAACGCGATCGCTACTCAATCGACCAGTTCTTGAATCCGCCGCTGCATCAGTCCTTACTTAACCAAACCATAAATTAATTTATGAAAATTAAAATATCTCAAATAAATTTAAAATATCAGGAACTTTCTTTACACAGTTCCAGTCTGCATAATAGTCAAAGTGCTTAGGCACAAATTTCAAACTGACTACAGGTCTAAAGGAAAAACTGATGAACGTTTTCAGCTTAAAAACTTTGGTGATTGCCAGTGGCGTTGCTTTAGCCGCCACCGTCTTCTCCAACGCGATCAATACATCACCCACCTTGGCAGGAATGCAAAAAGGTGAAATGAAGCCTATGGCTGCCCCGGCTAAAACCAACATGGCTAAGACCAACACCATTGTTGATGTGGCAAGTGGTAATAAATCTTTTTCCACTTTGGTTACAGCAGTTAAAGCAGCCGGGTTAGTGGAAACTCTATCTGGCAAAGGTCCTTTCACGGTATTTGCCCCGACTAATGAAGCCTTCAACGCGCTACCCAAAGCGACTTTGGAGAGCCTTCTGAAGCCTGAAAACAAAGCTAAGCTACAGAAAGTATTGACCTATCATGTAGTTTCGGGCACGGTCATGGCAAAAGATGTCAAACCTGGCTCAGTCAAAACTGTGCAGGGTAGCCCCATAACAGTCAAAGTTCAGGGTGGCAAGGTGATGGTTAACAATGCCAATGTTCTCCAAACCGACATCAAAGCTAGCAATGGCGTGATTCACGTAATCGATAAGGTGCTTTTGCCTCCCGGTATGTAACAGTCTAGCGATCGCTAGTGACGCTAAATTACTATCAATGGCACGGCTAATGAGTCAGTCGTTGAGGTAAACCCAGGGGTTTAGAGCATTCTAAACCCCTGACTCATTTCATGGGGTTGTGGCGGGAGCCTGTTAACTGGGTGAATCGCCAAACTACCCTCCTCCCCTAACTCCTGCTTCGCACAACCTGCGGTCTACTCCCAAAATAGGAGAAGAGGAATCGAGCGATCGCTCGATTCAAGTACCGGGTCGATTGCGGATAGGTTCGGAAATAGGATGGCGATCGCCCCTTTTCCTAACGGATCGCCCTACTCAGGCAAAAAAGTATCATCTAAGATTTGCTTTAAAAGGTAGGAACAATTTTCCGGCAAATCGCCATAATCTAAGGGTGTTTCCTGTACGACCAATGCTAGACCCAGCTCATAGCCATAGGCGATCGCGTCTAAAATGTTAGGCTTCAGGCTGGGGCTTTCATCCAACAATTTACGAATTCGGTAGCGTTGTTCTCGAATGGTTGCTCGCCAGCTTTTGCTGCGGTGGTCAGGCTGAAACTGCCATTTAAGCAAGTGTCCTAAAAGAATACCTAGTCGATTCCGTAGTTCTTGGCGCTGCTGCTTGCCCAAACTCTCAATTTCCTCAAGCAAATTTGCGAGGTCTACTTGACTCCATTTTTGTTCACCTAAGAGAATTGCTTGTTCTTGAGTCCAAGCATAGAAATC
>CASBQE010000240.1 GCA_949127665.1 Synechococcales cyanobacterium PMM_0083 | reverse complement strand
GTAGCAACTAGAGAGCAACGGTTAAATCAAATGGGCGATCGCCTCACCCTCTTACTCCGATACTGCAATGGCTTGCTAGAGGATCAGTCATGATGGTGGGCGATCGCCGAACTCACAGTTTTTTAAGCTTCGCGCTGACGACGACGTAGACGGGTTAAGCCTGCCGCCGCTAAAGCTACCCCTGAGATCGTGGTGGGTTCAGGCACCGCCGCTTGTATGGGAGTATCTAATGTGCCGCTATCTGTGTCCGCCAGAAAGCTTAGCTGCCCTGTAAATCCGTTATTCCAAGATAAGAAAAGGACTCCCTTAAGGTCATTCTCTGCACCCGAAATATCTGTGGAATAGGCATAAGTGTTAGGACTTTGCCCCGAAAGCACTGTGAAAGGGAAGCCAATGAAAGATCCTATCGTTCCTTCCACATCTGGATCAATATCAAAAACAGTGTTGCCAGGAATGGCATTGATAATCAGCGAGGCAATTTTTTGAGCAAACCCATCACTGGTAGAGAAAGTCCAAGGCAAGGAAAAGGTATCGCCAACTTGGGTCAAAGACCAGCCTGCACCAAATGCTCCGCCCGCTTGAAATCCCGTCGGGTTCCAAGTGGCAGTTTGAGAACCACCATTGAGGTAATTTGCGGTCACTTCAATGCCGCTCATCTGGCTACCATCGGTTGCAAAGTTAGACACTGAGAAGGCTAATGCTGGAGCCGAAAGCGTTAGTCCAGTTAGCAGCGTTGCGCTTGCCAAAATACCGTTGAATATATTCAGGTAACTCATGAGGTTCATTCCTTAGTTAAAGAGCTAGTGTAGGCTTGAACTTTTTCCACTGTTGCACAAATGGCAGGAGCAGAAAAACCCTACAGAGTCTTCTTCGGAGGAGATTGCACCTGTTATGCAAAGCGCCAGAATTATTACATTTCGTTACGCGATCGCCCTTTTACCGTACCGTTTACAATAAAACCACTGCACTCATAGGAAGTCTCGATTATGGTTGCGACTCCAGAGACTCAAGTCCACTCTCCCACTGCCCTTGTGATCACCTGGGAGAAACTGCCCGATGACTATCTCCTAGACGAAAAACCCGTGGAAAATACTGGTCAGCCCCTCATTGCCGGAGCGCTGCGGGAAGCATTGGAGCTTACCGATTGGATTCAACCAGGGATGCTGATTGCCTCCAATTTTGGGCTATGCGTCACGGTTAATGGAAAACTGGCAATTAAAGCGCCCGATTGGGTTTATGTGCCTTCCGTGCAAGCGATCGCCGCCGAGAAGGAACGCCGCAGCTACACGCCCAATCTAGAAGGGGCGGTTCCGGCGGTGGTGATGGAATTTTTGTCGGAAACCGATGGCGGCGAATATTCCATCAAGCCCACTTTTCCACCGGGCAAATGGTTTTTCTATGAGCAGTTGTTGCAGGTGCCAACCTATGTAATTTTTGAGCCAGATTTAGGCTTGCTAGAGGTCTATCGCCTGCAAGCAAAGCGCTATGAACTGGAACAACCGGATCTCAACGGTCGCCATTGGATCGCCGAGATGGGGCTATTTTTGGGAACTTGGCGAGGAGAAAAGGAAGAGCGATCTGGCTATTGGCTGCGCTGGTGGGATGCAAATGGAACGCTCCTGTTGTGGGGGCAAGAACAGCTAAGATATGTGCGGCAACAGGCAGAGCAAGAACGCCAACGGGCAGAGCAAGAACGCCAACGGGCAGATAAACTGGCAGAATTTCTGCGATCGCAGGGAATCGACCCCAGCACCATTCCATAAAAACGTGAGCGAAAACGGCTGTAACTCTTAAACTACCTCGCACTCCGCACTTTTACTTGCTACTCACCACTTCCGCTTCGTCTTCAAAAGAGTCTCCCCCAAAAACAGGCTGGTTCTCCTTGCTATCTGCCAGAGTAATCAGGAAGCGCAGCGCTTTAACTCCGTAAGCGGCGCAGTCATAAGGCGTACTTTCATAAAAGTGCCGCCATGCTGCCGCTTTATGGTCGTCATAGCGTTGACTATGCTCAGGATAGCGATCGAGCCATGCCAACCGGACTGCGTGACCAATCAGCACATCCAAGGCAATGGTTTCTTCGATGTATAAGTCAGGGTTGCGATCGCCAAACGCAGCCAACTCCATCAGCGTCTCAATATTTACCTGGCGATATTCAGGAGCCTGAATTTTATTCAACAAATGCTCTACTCGCAGGGCAAAGTTCTTTTCACCCGGAGTCATTTCTGCTAGCACAGGCTCACTTTCTAGCCGATTCCGCCGCTCAAGTTTGTCACCAATCACCAAGCCTTTACAGTGTTTCAGCACAGTCCACACGCTGGGATAAAACTCCGTAGGCACTCGATTCAGCGACCCCTCTAGCTGGCGTTTGTGCAGCCAATATTCCCCCGCTGACTGAGCCTCAGTTTGAGCTTCCGGCTGCTCGGATTGCACTGCCCAGTTGATCTCGTCTTGTTGCTGAGAAACCCGCAGCGATTCCTGCTGAAAAAAGGACTGGTTAATATTTTCGTAGCCTTTAAGCACCTGATACAGCCGCGTCTGAATTTCGTGAGGACTCAGTTGCAGCAAGCGTTCATAGGCTTCATCTTGGGTAAGCTGAGCCTCCCGTGCCAGTTCTGCGGTAATTAGCAAAATCAAAAAGCCGACTCGCAGGGTGAGCAAGCCATCAAATAAAGCAGGCTCCGCTTTAATTAACAGGCTGAGATAGACCAGAATCTCTTGGGTTAACACGCGATCGCGAATATCTTCCCGGCAAAACTCCCGCAGTTTTTCCATAATCTCCTGGGGTGCCATTGGGCGCGTGATTAAAGATGCCTCACTGTAAGCCCGTCCCACCGCAATCTGCTTCTGCCGCACCAAAATGTCCGTCACCACATCCGCAAAGTTGATCGTCATCTTGTCGTATAAGCTAGCCACCCCGCGTAAAATCGCCCATAGTTTCAGGCGATCGGCTTTGAAATAAACCTCGTTCAGCAAATCTTCCACGCTGACTATCCGGGCTGGTTGCCCTAATCCCGTATCAAACTCAAACCCATGCAGCCGCGCCAAACTGCTCAACAGTTCATATTGCTCGTATAGGTTATCGGACTGACGCAAACTTTCGAGCAGCGGTGTCACATCAGTTTCAGACTCCAACGTGAACTCTTGAGTAATGCTAAGAGAAAAATTTTGATCTGGATTGAAGGTCAAATAAACTTCCGTGGGAGCCGCATCTTGTACCGAAGCCTCAGCAAAGGAAAAGCTGTGTAAAAAGTCCATTCGCTCCGTGCAGGCGGTCAGCATCAACTGATTTAAGCGTCCCAGTTTTACCTGGACATTATTGCAAGTTCCCTCTTGAAGTTCCTTAATCAGCGTCAGGATGGGTAATCCTTTGTCAATTTCATCTTCGCCCTTCAGCATCGTGTGGGTTAGTAGCAAGGTCATCGTAGGGCGACCCAATTGATTCCAGTGGCGCTGAATATGGGCAATTTCAGAGCGAATTTGGCTAACCAGAAAGTGAGGATCGAGGGAGAGGTAAAACTGCTGCTGGTCGAGCAGAGACGGCAGAAAAACCACGGTTTCGCCCGAAACTCGAAAGATGCGAGAGGTGGTCAACCCGCGTAGCCGTCGCCACGGACGACCCGTTAGCCCTAGTTTGTCATTGCGTCCAATTTGGGTGTAAGCATCTGCTAGCTCAGTGGCGCGGCGCACCTGGATCGGCTCAATCTGTTTGGGAGTTTGGGTATCAATGCCGTAGGCTGCAAGCCTGGACTGGAGGGCTTCGTCTTCAGATAGCAGGGCAATTTGCACAATTGGTTTCCGCTGTTGCCGCACATGCAAATGGCGACCCAAGGGATCAATATCTCCTACGGATAGCAAGCCTTCGCTCAACAGTTGACCCAGAAAATAGAGGCTCTGTGCCCAGACCAGAGGAATATTTTCATTCGGCAAACGGGGCTGGCTTTGGGGCGTTTGTCGCTCAGCTTCCACTTGCTCTTTGGGCACAAAGTAGAGTTCTGGCAGCAATCCCACGCCGTCGCGCTCTACTAGCACCGCTTGCAGTTTGGCTTGATACTCGCTGGTTTGCAGGCGATCGCCCCGAAAGACGCTATCCAGCAACAGATAGGTAAAAAAGAGAGGCCACTCACACTCAATATGTTCAAACTGCTTGAGTTCCGAGGGTTCGTAGTGCAGGCGAGTGGTGTCTTCTAGAACGGTTTGATGTCCATCTCGTAAAAATCGTTTGCAGCCGTAGCGCCCTTGCAGTTTATCGATGATTTTGTTGCGGGTGCGATCGCACAATTCCAAATCGTCCACTGCAAACGCCGGAAACCCAATGATACTTAGGGTTGCAGCATCCACCTCCTTAGAACTAGATTCTCTGGGCAGTAAGGACTCTAGCGTGATTCGGGCACGAGCGATTTCGTCGGGCAACACATGAATCACTGAGGATTGCCCGCCTTTTACGCCATATAAATTCAGCCCGTTCATTGCCTCTAGTGCTGCCTTTGCCATGCCCACCGAGCTAGCATTCAGTTCTGGGTTGCCGTGGTTGATTTTGTTGCCGCGCTCCCAAATCCCATAATCTGGGGTGCGATAGGCTCTACCAATGTAATAAACCAAATTTTGGATGAAATTGACTTCATCGTTGTCAAAGATAATGTGCAGCCCCGATGCGGTCATCTGTGCCAGCATCAGCAGAAAAACGGAAGTGGCATCCAACTGCAAATGCCCCCAAGCATCGTCATCTACCACGACATCGCCCGTTTGGGTATCATATTTGGCGTGTAGCGCATCTAGCAGAGATTGAGTTTCCTTAAAGGCTTCCACTTTATGGGCTTGGCGCATCATGGCAAACAGCAGCCCCCGCATTAGCTTGATGACGCTGTGTTCTAGCTCAAAGGTGCGTCCGCGATCGTCATCCACCTTGCGATAGGCTAGTGCCAAACCCCATACGGCGAGAATGCTGTATACGTTATCTCGCACCCAGGCATCGGTATAGTCTCCGTGGGCGTTGACCGCCGTGCTGGCTGGAAGTAGCCCAGTGATTGGGTTTTGGCGCGTCAGAATGATTGTTTTGATCTGCTCATAATAATGATTGAGCCGAAGCTGAAGATCAGAAGTTCTCATTGACATTCCTATACGATCGCGATCACTTAATTATTACTCAACTTGAAACGCTTAACTGTAGGCAGTTTAACTACGGAGCTATTCTGTGTCATGACCAAAATCTTTATTTGAATCGGTACAAAACCTACCGTATTTTTACTGAAAATACCGTATGCTATTGAACATAACGATGTCAAATCGAATCAATTTTAGCTTCTGGAAATATCTACAGAAGCGGAAGAAGTTGTGTGGTATCTGTGACCCGATTGGCTAGTTGAGTGTACCCTGTTCCGAATCCTCAGTATCCACTAAAGGTTACTGAGGATTTTTGATTGAACCAAGATGTTGTTACCTCGCAACCCCTTGATTTGGAAAAGTCATTATTTTGCGCGGAATCTTGCCTCGCTCTCAAACTGTAACGGTTTGCAACGTATAATAAGGGTCATGTCAACCTAAAGAGACTGTGAAGGGACTACATGCGTGTTGCGATCGCTGGAGGCGGATTAGCAGGTTTAGCCTGTGCAAAATATTTGGTGGACGCGGGTCATACGCCGATCGTTTTAGAGAGCCGCGATGTTTTAGGCGGCTTAGTGGCAGCTTGGAAAGACGAAGATGGAGACTGGTATGAAACCGGACTACACGCCTTTTTTGGAGCTTACCCCAATATGTTGCAATTGCTCGACGAGCTGGGGATTTCCGATCGCTTGCAGTGGAAAAAACATCAGCTAATCTTCAACCTGCCTGAAACTGGCATATTGTCCTATTTCAACGTTCCCGATATTCCTGCGCCTTTTAACGTCATTGTCTCCATTCTGCGGAACAACGATTTGCTAACTTGGCAGCAAAAAATTCGATTCGCGATCGGGTTAATTCCGGCTGTGATACGCGGACAGCAGTATGTGGAAGATATGGACAAGTACACCATGTCTGAGTGGTTAAAACTTCAAGGAATTGATGAAGGAGTTGACACTGACATTTTTATTGCAGCTAGTAAGGCGCTGACATTTATTAATCCTGATGAAGTGTCGTCCACTATTTTGTTAACTGCTCTGAATCGCTTTTTGCAAGAGCGTTATGGCTCCAAAATTGCCTTTTTAGATGGTTCACCCACCGAGCGACTTTGCCAGCCCATCGTGGATCATATTACTCAAGGCGGCGGTGAAGTTCGGCTTAATGCCCCTCTAAAAGAAATTGCTTTAAATACCGATGGCACCGTGAATCACTTTGTCATTCGCGGCTTAAACGGTGCGCCCGACGAAGCTTTGACGGCAGATATATACGTCTCCGCCATGTCGGTGGATGTGATGAAAGCGCTGATGCCGACCCCGTGGGCAGAGATGCCATTTTTCCAGAAACTGAATGGGCTGGAAGGCGTTCCGGTGATTAATTTGCATCTCTGGTTCGATCGCAAACTCACCGATGTCGATCAACTCTTGTTTTCCCGGTCTGACTTGCTTAGCGTGTATGCCGACATGAGCAATACCTGTCGAGAATACGAAAATTCCGAGCGATCGATGATTGAGCTGGTGTTGGCTCCAGCCAAAGACTGGATCGATAAATCGGATGAAGAAATTATTACGGCAACGATGGACGAGTTAAGGAAAGTTTTTCCAAATCACTTAACTGGCGAAACTCCCGCAAAGCTGTTGAAATCGAAAGTGGTCAAAACACCTCGCTCTGTTTACACGGCGATTCCTGGGCGGCAAGCCTATCGACCGACGCAAGTAACACCCATCGCCAATTTCTATCTATCAGGCAGCTACACCTTCCAACGATACCTGGGCAGTATGGAAGGTGCCGTACTTTCTGGTAAGCTGTCAGCGCAGGCGATCGCAGGCGGTTTACACACAACTGGTGTCTCTACAGGCAGCAATGCTGCTGAAAAGCCCCTTGTCAACGTTTAGTTTTCAAGAAATGCTTGATAGACTCAGTCGATCCTTACAGTCTTCTCAAAACTCTTGATGAAAACCCGCATTAAGAGTATATAACTGGCTGATAAGGATGATAAATGCTCACTTTCCAGTAGGGGTAACTGTATCCTTGAATCGCCTTAACCTGCAATGTTCGTCAAGCGTTCCTAGGGACATGCTGAAACTGCCTGATCACTCTCGTGTCAAATCGCTGGCATCCCTTGAGGATTCCTATGAAATGTGTCGCCAAATTACGGCGAAATATTCCAAAACGTTTTATCTTGGCACGATGCTGATGCCCGAAGAAAAGCGTCGGGCGATTTGGGCGATCTATGTGTGGTGCCGTCGGACTGATGAATTAGTGGATGGTTCTTGCGCCAGTTTTACCACCGATGAAACCTTGAATGATTGGGAGCAAGAGCTAGAATCTATTTTTGCGGGTCATCCCATTGATGATCTAGACGTAGCCCTAATCGATGCACTAAGCCGATTTCCACTCGATATTCAGCCCTTTCGAGACATGATCGCAGGGCAGCGGATGGATCTCTATCGTTCTCGCTATGAAACCTTTGAGGAACTAAATCTTTATTGTTATCGGGTAGCGGGGACGGTGGGTTTAATGACCACTCCAGTCATGGGAGTTGATGATACCCGTCGCACTACGCCCTGGGATCTTTATCAAAAGAACGCAGTTGACCCCACTGAACAAGCGATCGCCCTGGGCATTGCCAACCAACTAGTGAATATTTTGCGCGATGTGGGTGAAGATGCCCGTCGCGGTCGAATTTACATTCCACTAGAAGATCTTGCCCTGTTTAACTACACCGAAGCTGATTTGATGAATCAGGTTGTGGACGAGCGTTGGCGCGAACTCATGAGTTTTCAAATTCAGCGGGCACGTAAGGTTTATACCTCGGCAGAATCAGGAATTAGCACGCTCAGTCCCGATGCTCGTTTTCCGGTATGGGCGGCGCTGATGCTCTATAGCGGTATTTTGAATGTGATTGAACAAAACGGCTACGATGTCTTTCGTAAACGAGCTTATGTTCCGTCTTACAAAAAGCTGCTGTACCTCCCGATCGCCCGATTAAGAGCCGCTGTTTTGTAATCAGGTTTTGGGTTTCAGATGGCGATCGCCTGGTTAAGAGCGCTGTTCTATAGTCAACGCACTATCTCGACATGCAGAAATCATTTCTACAACTCAGCAATAGGAATTTCTGCGGCAGAATAGGTAATGGGGATAGTGCTATTCCCTGCTTTATATTCCCTATTTTTTGAATAATGGACTGGCAAGAACTTTATGGCAATTGGGTCTTAGTTCCCGATCGCCCCACCGCGATCATTCATTTTCTCGGCGGCGCGTTTGTAGCAACGGCTCCGCAGGTCACCTATCGACGATTGCTAGAACGACTGGCGGCAGAAGGTTACGCCGTGATTGCCACCCCGTTTATCAATACATTTGACCATAGGGCGATCGCTCAAACGGTCTATCGCAACTTTAACCGAGCCGTGGAAGCGCTCAGTGAAACCCGTTTTCGCAGCCGCTATCTGCCGATTTACGGCATGGGTCACAGCATGGGCTGCAAGCTGCACCTGTTAATTGGCAGCCTTTATAAAGTGGAACGGGCGGGGAATATTCTGATTTCCTTCAACAATTACGCAGCACGAGATGCGGTGCCCCTTGTCGAGCAGATAACTTCGGTTTTTTCTCAGTTCACCTCCGTCTTTTCAGATTTATCGTCGAATTTCAACGTTGAGTTCACTCCTTCGCCGCTGGAAACCAATCAAATTATTGCCGAGCGCTACCAAGTGCCGCGTAATCTCCTGGTAAAGTTTAGCAATGACACAATTGATCAAACCCGGAGTTTGACGGAGGTACTGCAACTGCGGTTTCCAGAGATGGTGACGGTGCAAAAGCTAGCGGGAAGCCATTTAACGCCGTTGGGTCCTGATGTGACCTGGCAAACAGGTGATAGTTTTGCGCCGTGGGATGCGATCGCCCAATGGATGCGGCAGGAAGTATATCGGGAACTGCATCAATTGGAGCGTACCATTTTGCGCTGGCTGAATCCCCTTGAAACTCGATAACATGGGCGATCGCTTACTTACAAATGTTGCTAAGCACCGCAATCTCCTCAGCCCCATCAGGTTATATCGTCAGGTTACCTCAGCCAGTGGGATGCTCTAAAGCCGCTTTCTCAGTGATTATGATGCTTGTGCTAACTGCTGGACTATGCTGGGTTTCAACCTACCTACTTCCACTGAATCCTTTGTTTGGCATCGGGTTTCTCTTGATAGGTAGTTTAGGGGTTGTGCTGCTAGTGGACATCATTCAGGCTCAAATTTCCCCGTAACCATTCGAGAATCTTGTGTTAGGATTAGCGAGTCCAAACTTGATATTGCCAAACCTTATGGATTTTGAAGCGGGAACTGAGCAGTCTGGGCTGATGGATATTGAAGCAGTGCAAAAAGCTTTAAATCGTTCCAGAGCTTCTGTTTATCGCTATGCCAACACCGACGCAAATAGTCTTAATCCAAACTACGATGCGAAACGCTTAAACCCAGAGTTCCGCAAGAACCAAGACGACCTGCTGCTGTTTCATCCCAATGAAGTTGCCCGATTTGCGAAAGATGTTCTTAGGATTAAGCAAGTGACAATCGAGGTGCGAGAATCGCCCAAAAACCAAACGCAGGAGGTGTTGGAAGCGATTCTGGTAGAGCTGCAAGGGATTCATCACTGCTTGAAGGCGCGATCGTAGTAAGCGCCCTTTATAAATTGAAGTTTTCCAGATTATAAAGTGCTTTTAGCACCTTGTTTCAAGGATTGAACCATCGCTCCACTTCGCAAAAATTACTTTCCAGAGACAATGCCTTCTAGCTGAGTAACCCAACTATTAAAATGGCTACACTCGGCGCAGAGGGCATTGGTTCCGTTGGGTAGGTAAGGCTGGATGCCTTGCCAGATATAGATCAGAAGACATAACGAATTGAGAATAGTTCTATCCATGACAACCCGACTGCCAAAATCCCTAGTATAAGGAGGCGAAAGTTAGGCTACTTTTATTATGGTACCCATGGCTGAGGTAAGAACCTTGCCAAAATCTGCACCTAAAGTGCTTCATTTAGCCGAGAGCGACCGTCAACAACTGCAACAACCCGTGAACCGCCAGAGTACGCCTCAACAAATAGCCTTAAGAGCGTCCTGCATCCTGTTGGCGGATGCAACGGAACCATTGAGACATTGGGCGAGAACTGGGGGTTAGCCCGGATATGGCAAGGACATGGCGAGCACGATGGTTGACGCTAGGCGAAAAGGAGGTTGAGGGGGTGAAGCGCTTAGAGGATGCCGAGCGTTCAGGGGCACCCGCCACCTTTAGCCTGGAACAAATCCTGCAATTATTTGCCCTGGCTTGCGAGCCACCGGCAACCGATGGACGACCCATCAGCCATTGGACGGCACGAGAACTGGCAGAGGTAATGGTCAACCAACAGATCGCGTAAAGCATTTCTCCAGGTGAAGCGCACCATCAACGCCCAATCATCGGCGATAGGGTTCTTGCCCCTGCAAGTAATTTACAACCGCGATCGCTTTCACCCTCAGCAATCTACAGCCTGCTCATGCCATTTTCTTAAGTGGGTTGGAGGAGTTCATTGCCGAGATTGCCGCCCAAAGTGCAGCAGGCGGTGAAGGAGTTCCAGATGACACGATCGCCCTGGTCTTTAACGTGATTCGCGCCATCTTTTTGCTGCTGGTGGCAGTGGCGGCACTCTTTGCCTACAACCAGGCACAACAGGGTAACGACTGGCGACCGATCGCGGGTCAGGTTGTTTCACCCCTAAATAATGACGAGAATTTGTAGGAGTGGATTACCTCTCTGGGCACTCTAGAACCTGTAAACCCATTCAGGGAGAAATCTACGATGCCCACGACTCCGATTAGTGCCACATTAACTCAGACCGATAGAGAGGCTGTGATGACAGCGGTAGCGACGATTAAGGAAAAGTTACCGTTTTTGATTGATTTGACAGCAGATGAGCGGAAGGCTCTGCCCAAGATGGGGGATAAGAGTCGAGCGTTTGTCAGCAAGGCGTTGGAGGTGGCGACGCAGAACCCGGACTTTTTGCCGCGATCGTTTGATCTGGAGGAAATGCGGAAGGATGTGCAGTTGTTTGAGGCGATGTATCCGATCGTGGTAGCGCTGACTCAGCTACAGGAATTGGTGGATGATACCTGTTTGGCGACGGGAAGTGAGGCGTATGCAGCGGCGTTGCAGGTGTATACCTATGCCAAGGCAAGTGGGCAGGGGTCGGGGTTGGATGCGGTGGTGGTGGAAATGGGGCAACGGTTTGCCCGGAAGCCGAAGAAGAAGGAGCCGCAGCCAGTGACCATGTAGCAAGGGGCGAAGCATTTGGGCAAAAGCTGATTCAGTAGCCATTTAATCCACTTCCAAATGCTTCGCCCGTACAGAGAATGATCGATTTTATTGAATCCGTAGTCATCATTGGGTTGTGAGTAAGAACGTTCCTGGTTTAACCGGGGACGTTTTTGTTTTAGATGGGAAGTTTCTGGTTTTGGATGGCAAGCTTGCTGGGTAAAGCAACAAAGTTCTGGCTTAAACCAGGAAACTTCTTGTTTGAAGTGAGACGATTTGGGTTTCAGATGGGAATGGTGCAGGTTGAAATGGCAATGGTGTGGGTTGAGAGGAGAAACTTCTGGTTTTGAGGGAGATGGTTCTAGTTTGCAGTAGGAAGGCTGGCGTTTGGGGTGGGAAGGTTGGGCTTTTGCGAAGGTTGCGTTGAGTTTCAGGCGGGGGATATCGAGTGCTGGGGTTTAGCGGTGAACTGAAGCGGTGAGAGTTTGACAGGCTGGGAGGGAAGGTACCTATAGGGGTGATGGCACAACCTGATGGGATTGCCCACAATGAAAGGCAAGTTGACCAGAAGATGAATTGATCTGATTAACAGAGATTCTTTTCAAGACTTGTTAAGTTCGGTTGTGCTTTAGTGAGGGATCAACTTTCCTTAAATGGGAGCGCTGTCTCTAACACTCATCGCAAAGATTTAAACAATTGAATCTGCAACCCCATCAATTGAGGGGCGAAGCATTTAGACTGGAAAATTAGCAAAATTTTCCAGTTTCTGAGTTGGTCAGCTTCGCTCCTCTTGTGTTTTAAATGCCCTAAAATCTCAGGAGTTAAAAGTTATGGACCCGATTACACTAATTCTGACGGCTCTGGTTGCAGGCACGGCGAAGGCGGCGGGCGATGCGGCTCCGGATGCGTACAAAGGGTTGAAAGCGCTGATTCAGAAAAAGTTTGCGAGTCAGCCAAAGCCAGAGGCAGACAAGGCAGCGATGGTGTTGGAAGAGCATGAGAAAGACCCTGAAACCTATGAGGCGGCGTTGAAGAAAAAATTAACAGAGGCAGGGGTTGATCAGGATAAAGAGGTGGTTGAAAAGGCTCAAGCGCTGATGCAGGCTTTAGATCCGCAAGGTGCAGCAGGCGGTACTTACAATACGACCGTTGCAGGGAATGTTTACGGTGTCGCGGGGAAAAACGACGGTACAGTAAATCAGACGTTTAACAAGTAATTGGGCACAGGGGTGAATATGTCTGACGATGGTGCTGTAAACAGCGTACAAACGAAGGATGTCTATGGTGTTGCAGGGGCAAACCAGGGAACGATTATTCAAAATTTCGTTTCTCGCGAACCTGAAGTCAGTATCAAAGAACGTCAGCTCAAGAAAGGCTCTCCTTACCTGGGACTCAGCAAATTTCAAACCAAGGATAAGGATAAATTCTTTGGTCGAGAGCAGTGGATTATTGACTTAAGCAATTACTTATTAAAGGAAAAGAATAATGTCCTGCTGCTTCTGGGGGCATCCGGGAGTGGAAAGTCTTCCTTGATCCGGGCGGGACTGATTCCCAGCTTGGAGGATGATTGGGGTGCATTTGAAAATCTGACCTTTGAACCGGATAAGAACCCGTTTGTCTCTCTGTATAGTTGCCTGATGCCTATCGTTGGGCAGTCGCAAGCGGAGATGGCAAAAGCGATCGCCGTCGATACGTTGGGGCAGGTTGTGCGATCGCTCAAGCAGGAGAAGCCGTGGCTGATTTTTATTGATCAGTTTGAAGAACTGTTTACCAGAACCCCAAAAGCTGAGCGGGATAAGTTTGTAGCGGGTTTGGTTAAGTTAATCAACCTCCAAGATCCGTCAGTCAAAATTGTGATGACGATGCGAGCTGATTTTTTGGGGCAGTTGAGTCCCTATCCCGATCTGGGCAGGATTCATGATCGCCATAGCCGGATGCTGACGGATATGAGCGATCGCGATTTGGAGTTAGCCATTCAAGAACCAGCCGCCCGAAATGGCGTGGTGTTTGAGGCAGGATTGGTCGAAACGATTATTCATGATTACAAAAAAGGGATGGGTGCATTACCCCTGTTGCAATATGCCCTGAATTTATTGTGGGAAAACGATGACATCACCGATCGCCTGCTGAATCGGAAAACCTATGAAGCGTTGGGGGGTGTCACTGGGGCGCTACAAAAGCAAGCTGACCAACTCTATGCCGCCCTGGATCAGCCCCAGAAAGAAGCAGTTAAGTCCATTTTTCTAGAATTAATCGATCTGGCAAACGACAAGCCTGTGAGCCGCAGAACCAATAAGGATCGGTTTCTGGATGGAGGGATTAAAGCAGATGTTCTGGAAACACTGATTGAGAAACGGCTGCTGGTGAGTCGAGGAGAACAAACTCAGGCCACTGTGGAGGTGGCTCATGAAGCGTTGCTAACAACCTGGGATGTTGTTAAGCAATTGAGCCAGGACAAGAAGGATGTGATTCTGCTGAGAAGTCAATTGGCGACGGATTCTACCCGATGGCACGAACGGCGAAAAGAGAATGAGCCAGCAGCCAGAGGGGATCTCTGGAACGGGTGGAAGCTGGATCGAGTTTTGGCATTACAAAAAGAAAACGTCTTTGCCAATCTGGAGCCGCAAGTTAAGGAGTTTATCAATGCCAGCCGTGATTGGCGAGAGGCGCAGACCCAAAAAGAGCGGAAGACCGCTCAACGCATCACCGTTGGAGCCTCAATTTTCGGCGTATTGATGACGGGTGCAGCCATTTTCTCTGCCATGCAGTTGCGGCAGGCAGAGATGGAGCAAATTCGCACCTCCATCGCCCTGTCAACAGCGAAGTTAGCTAACGATCAAACCTTAGACGCGGCAGTTGAAAGTATCCGTGCCGAAAAAATCGTACAACAGTCATTCTTCCAATCAATTTGGCCTGATTCTGAGGTGAAGACAGCCGTTCTCGGACAATTGATACAAACGGCAAATACTGGGCAAGAACGGAATCGCCTGGAAGGGCATCAAGGGCGTGTCTATATCGTGGCGTTTAGCCCCGATGGCAGCAAGCTGGCGACCCGTGGCGAGGACGGCACCGCCCGGATTTGGGACACCTCAGGCAAACAACTCGCCGCACTTAAAGGGCATCAAGGGAGTGCGGCTAGCGTGGTGTTTAGCAGCGATGGCAGCAAGCTGGCGACCATTGGCGATGACGGCACCGTCGGGATTTGGGACACCTCAGGCAAACAACTCGCCGCACTCAAAGGGCATCAAGGGCGTGTCTTGAGCGTGGTGTTTAGCAGCGATGGTAGCAAGCTGGCGACCCGTGGCGCGGACGGCACCGCCCGCTTGTGGGACACCTCAGGCAAACCACTCGCCGCACTCAAAGGGCATCAAGGGCGTGTCGGGAGCGTGGTGTTTAGCCACGATGGCACCAAGCTGACGACCAGTAGCGATGACGGCACCGCCCGCTTGTGGGACACCAATGGCAAACCACTCGCCGCACTCAAAGGGCATCAAGGGCGTGTCGTGAGCGTGGTATTTAACCCCGATGGTAGCAAGCTGGCGACCAGTGGCGATGACGGCACCGCCAGGATTTGGGACACCAATGGCAAACCACTCGCCGCACTCAAAGGGCATCAAGGGCGTGTCGTGAGCGTGGTATTTAACCCCGATGG
>CASBQE010000239.1 GCA_949127665.1 Synechococcales cyanobacterium PMM_0083 | reverse complement strand
TCTTGGGGCTGTACCCCAGAACTCTTATGCGGGGGGTTTGGGGGACTCACTCCCCCAAACCCCCCGCATAAGAGTTCTGGGGTACAGCCCCAAGATCAGTGCGACTGGCTCTATACTAAATCGGTAGAACTCCAATTTGGAGGGAGTTTGAGGGAAGCAATCGTCCCTCAATGGGGGTTTGGGGGCATCCCCCAATGCCTTTAAAACAGAGGTTTTGACATTCACCGACGGATAGCTGTTGGTTTTCAGAACTCGTGTGAACCCCGTGGCTTTATCTGGGAGATGGCTTTGGCGTAGGCTGAGGAACCTGCTGTGGACTAGAGATAGACGCAGGGGCAGCAGGTCCTTTAGGCGCGATCGCAGGCGCAGCAGTTGGTGCAGGAGATTGGGGCACCGCGAGAGGAGGAGGCTGGGTTGCTGCGGGAGCCGGAGGCGCGGGAGGCGGTGCGGCAGGAGTTGGACTGACGACAGGCGCGGGAGCTTGCTTCTCGCCTAAAATGCTGGCATTTCCAGGCATATAGTAAACCCCAGAAACGGCGGCAATCATTAAAGTTGCCAAGGTTCCAGCAAACAGGGCTTTCCAACCGAGTTCGGAAATGTCTTTGCGGCGAGAAGGAATTAGAGCGATCGTGCCTCCGACAAAAATCCCAACTGAAGCAAGGTGAGCAAAGCCAGACAGGGCATAGCTGACAATCAACACGGCGCGATCGCTCAAGGAACCATCGGCTGCTGCTGCTGCCAACGCTTGATAGGGTGGAATTGCTGTTTCCAACAAACGTCGTCCGATAATCACCGACGACAGCCACAGTTCATTCCAGTCCAGCGATACTCCGGTCAAAAAGGTGAATGGGAGGAACAGAAAACCAAGGATGTTCGCCAGAGTCACGATCTTAAACACATCTCCAATGGGACTAGGCAAGGTTGCCAGCCAAAGAAAGATTTGATTAAACAAATAGACTAAGCCCAAGATCAAGATCAGCACAGCGGCGATCGACACTGCCATTTTCACCCCATCCAATGCCCCAATAATTGCCGCATCTAACGGGCTAACGCGCTCAATCGGTTCGCCGCCAACTGTTTCTTGAGGAATATTTTCGGCAAAATCGTCTGATTCATTTCGTGAAGCGGCTCGGTTTGAAGTCTGCTCCCCCCTCAATAGCCGCGCAATTTCTTCGTCCTCAGCGGTGATTGGCACTTCTGAAACGCTCGTGCGGTTGGCATCCTCTAGTAGCTGCCGTTTGCTCGTCGGCGATCGCAGCTTGGAGGCTTTCGGCTCCTTGGGTATCCCGCCCAAAGTCAGCGGCACCTCCGTTTCTGGCACCAAAATTTTCGACAGCACGAAGCAAGCAGGAATCGCCATAATCGACGCAGAAACTAGATGCCCCAAAATATTAGGAAAAACGGGTTTAAGAAAACTAACGTAAATTGCCAGAGTTGAAGAAGCGGCAGTGCCAAAACAACACGTAAGGATCGCACACAGTTCGCTGCGGGTCATTTTGGGAAGAAACGGTTTAACCACGATCGCCGCCTCAATTCCTACAAAAATGTTGGCGGCACCGCTCAACGCTTCTGCGCCGCTCAATCGCATCGTTGAGTAGAAAATTTTGGCAAACACATTGGTAATCACCTGAATCACGCCAATGTTGTAGAGCAGCGCCATCAAGCCAGAGAAGAAAATCACCGTCGGCAGCGCCCGAAACGCAAAAATGTAGCCCAAATTCACATCGGGTGGCTTATCGGGCAAGGGCACAATATTTTTGCCAAACACAAACCGTGCGCCCGCATCCGCCGCATCAAACACCACGTTGAGCAAATCGCTAAACGCTTTGAGCGCATCTCGCGTGGGCGGAAACAAAAAAACCGCTGCTCCTAATGCAAGCTGTAGCAAAATGCCCGTCACCATCACCCGCCAGGGAAAATAGCGCAGACGGCGATTCTCGGAAAATAACCAGGCGATGAAGCACAGCCCAAAAATGCCAAGAAACGAGATCAGATTCAGAATAGACATAGGCGCGGCACTCGATGAGAGAGGTGGACGACCAACAGCAGTTTTGCAGTTAATGAAAGACGCGATCGCGGATGCAACAAATCCCTCTAGCGATAGAAGGCAAATATCCTTAAGACAATACCCAAAATTTTCCATCTCGGCACAGATGCAATGACTACATTCAGCCGAATGTTACAAAACGAGTCAAAGATTTAGATTTGAAAATTTGATCCGCTGACAAAGTGAGGTCGCGCTTCAACACTGACTCTGCTGTTTTCTTGACATCTCTTTGTTCTAAAAGGTTGATAATGGGCAAATCAACCCTGCGGACTTCTGACTAACTTTTATGGAAGCATTTGAGCCAATCTCGCCTAAGTGGACGCAATCAGCGGTTCATGCAGCAACATTTCACTGTCCCAAATGTAATACCAGCAGCAAAGCCGCAAAACAGGTTTGGATCAATCGCCGATCGCCCGTTTTTACCGAAGACCACCGCCGCAAGTGGCAAGAATTCTATCAGTGCAATTGTGAAACAGTTTGGTGGGGATGGAGCAGCGATCGCCCTCCATCTGAACTCGC
>CASBQE010000238.1 GCA_949127665.1 Synechococcales cyanobacterium PMM_0083 | reverse complement strand
CGCGCCAATGCCTTCAGCGATCGCGTGATTTTAGACAGTTCTTGCACCCGGTTTTCGCTGCCGCCATCCATCAACTGCAAATAGTCCAGCACAATCAGTCCCAACGCGCCGCCCTGCTCTGCTTGCAGCCGACGCGCCTTCGAGCGAATTTCTGTGACGCTAATGTTAGGCGTATCATCAATAAAAATCGGCACTTGAGACAGGGAACTAATTGCATGTCCCAACGGTTCCCATTCCTGCTGACTCACCCGCCCCGATCGCAGGCGACCGCTCTCAATCCGCACTTCGCTTGCCAATAACCTCTGGACAAGCTGCTCTTTTGACATTTCCAGGCTGTAGATCGCGACGGGCAACTTATGAAACGCCGCAATGTTCCGGGCAATATTCATCACGAAGCTGGTTTTTCCCATTGAGGGTCTGCCTGCCACGATGATCAGATCCGATCGCTGAAATCCTTGTGTCATCGCATCAAGGTCATAGTAGCCGCAGGATAATCCCGGCAACACCAAACCCAGCGATCGACTTTCGATATCTGTAAAGGTGTGCGTCAAAATATCCGCAGTTGCCGTTAAACCCGCTTGGGGACGATCTTGCGTGATACTAAAAACTTTCTGCTCAGATTGATCTAAAACCTGAGGCAAATCCTGAGAGGCATCGTAGCCCAACTGAGAAATTTCGCCGCCAATCTGAATTAGCTTACGCCGCATATGCTTATCCATGACCAGAGCAGCGTACTGATCGATATTGACTGCGCTCACGGTTCGATCAATCAACTGAATCAGCTTGTTCTGTCCCCCCACCTTTTCCAACAAGCCGCGATCGCGCAACCATGCCGAAACACTCATCAAATCGGTGGGCATCCCTTTGTTTTGCAGCGCCAGAGTCGCCCGAAAAATTTCTTGATGAGCTGTCAGGTAAAACGCTTCTGGACGAATCAAATCGGCTACTCGACCCAACGCTTCAGGATCGAGAAAGATACCCCCTAAAATCGCTTCTTCAGCATCAATGTTTTGAGGTGGGATGCGATCGCTAAATGTCTGAAAGCTTAATTCCTGAACCATCACGAGGAGCCTAAGAGAGAGTAATCACCGGATCGACTGAGCCAAACATGACTAACAAGATTCAGATCCATTAACTATACCGTCGGATCATAGGAAATTCCAGCTACATTTAGAGTTTATAGTTAATCTTTAGAATCCTTAAACGCTACTCATGGAGAAATATCCTATCCATCGTTGAGGATCGCCAGAACGCTTTTTGATACTTATGTACTATATTAAGCGAACTTTCAATCAGCGTAAAGGATCGTTTTGAAAAAACAAACCGGAATGAGTAGATACGCACGACTAAAAAGGGCTGAGCCATCGCCCAACCCTGTTTTGATTCGCACTAATAAACGCGATCGCCTAAGCAGGCACCACTTGAATTTCGATAGTGGCTGAGACTTCAGGATGAAGCTTAATTTCTGCCGTATAGGCTCCCAAATGATTAACATCAGGCATTGTGATGGTGCGGCGATCTATCTCTTGTTTCGTCAATGCTAAAATTGCATCCGCCACTTCTTGAGTCGTAACAGTTCCGAAAATCGCATCGTTTTCGCCCACTTGTTTAGCAATACTGATCGTTTGCACTGCTTCAATCGACTTTTTGATCAGCTCAGACTGCTCTTTTAATTCTGCAAGACGGAGCCGTTCATGCTCTCTGCGACGCTCTACTTGCTTTAACACCCCAGGACTCGTGTGAACTGCTAAACCTAGAGGCAACAAATAATTTCGAGCATAGCCAGGAGCAACCTCCACTAAGTCGCCAGACCGACCGAGTTTGCTAATATCTTTATTGAGAACCAGTTGAACACGCTTGGACATAATTACACAAATTGTCGACGACTGAAGGGATTCAAAAGGCTGGGTATTCAAATAAATTGAATGGGCAACAGACTAATGGGCAGTGAGGGACTCGAACCCGCGACGTCCTGCTTGTAAGGCAGGCGCTCTACCAACTGAGCTAACCGCCCAATCATGCCTAACCGAGGCACGGATTAATACTTTAGCAGAAGTCTCTGGTTACCGCTAGAATTCTTTCAAAACAGCGATGATAAATTCAGAACTCTGGTTAGTATTGACGGTATTTTTAAGCTGTAAGCATTATCCGATGTAAAACTATCAGCAGATGCCAACGTGGTTTGTGCCGTTGGTTTTGACGGTAGTTGCGTCGGCAACCCTAACGTTGAGTATCACGGCTGTTCTGAGACATTGATGGCTTGCGAAAACTCCATTAAGTTATAGGTAACTTGAGTACGTTGAGGCTGAAGGTGATCAGAGAAAGGAACAGGATAAAGCCGATCGTGTCGAGGGTGGTGGTGACTAGAGGACCGCTGACTAGTGCCGGATCAAGCTTAAGGCGTTTCATGCCCATGGGCAGTAAGGTGCCTAACGTCACGGCTACCAGGGTATTAGTGAACATCACCAGTCCGGCAACCAAACTTACCCATCGTTCGGTGGGTCGAGTCCAAATGAGTGCCAGTAGCACCATGGTGGTTCCTAGGGCGATCGCAGTGCCCAGTCCCGCCAGTAGTTCTTTCCGCAGAATTTCTCCGGTGTCTTCAGGAGTCACTTCGCCCACCCCTAACGAGCGAATGGTCACAGTCAAAGCTTGAATGCCAACGGTGCCGCCAGTATTGGAAAACAGCGGCATGATTACCGCAAGCACTGGAACGGCTGAGATGGTGCCTTGAAAAGGAGCGATCGCGCTAGAAGCACCAATGTATAGCCCCATAATGCCCACGAGCCAAGGTAAGCGATTCCGCAGCTTTTCTAAAGGATGAGAGAGGGAAGATTCATCCCCGCTCGTCACCCCAGCAATTTTCTGAATGTCTTCGGTAGCTTCTTCTTCTAACACGTCCACCATGTCGTCAATGGTGATGATGCCCACCAACCGATCTTCCCGATCTACTACAGGAGCCGCTAATAGGTCGTAGCGCTTCATCAGTTGTGCCGCTTCTTCTTGGGGCGTTTCGGTGTGAACTTTGATCACGCGATCGCTAGCAATATCGCCAATTAGCGCATCCGGCAAGGAAAACAGCAGTTGTCGCAACGACACCACCTGCACCAACTTGCGGTTTTTGTCGGTGACGTAGGCATAGTAAATTGTTTCTTTGTCGCGGTCATTCAACCGAATTTTGCTGAGGGCTTCTGCGACGCTTAACCCTTGCTGGAGCCGCACATACTCGGTCGTCATTAGCCGCCCGGTGGTGCCTTCGGCATAGCCCAAAATGGTTGCCGTTGCCTGCCGTTCCGTGGGGCTGAGGTTCTGGATCAGCCGTCGGACTACGCCAGCAGGCAATTCATCAAACAATTCGGCGCGATCGTCTGGGCGCATTTCTTCAATAATTTGGCATACCTGAACATCGTGCAGCGCGCCAATCAATTCTTCGCGCACTTCGGGCGGTAAGTATTCAAAAACGTCAGTCGCCTGGTCTTTCTTGAGCAACCGAAAAGCGATCGCGCGGCGTTCTGGAGGCAGATCAACAATCAAGTCGCCTACGTCAATTGCCTGCAATTGATTTAGCTCAAATTTTAGCCGATTCCAGTCGGAAGTTTCCGACAAGGAAGTACGCCCTTCCTGAGTAAGCATGGTGTTCTCCTCAATCTCCCCCGCGCTGAGAGATTAAGCCTCACCAGGCTAGAGGAGGATAGTAATGGGTGGAAATGGACTACTGTCCATGGATAGTTCAGAATTCAACATCAATGTTTACAACAAACATCGCTAATCTTATGCTACCCCCTAAACTGCTAAATTCACCATATCGAAGGGTGCAGATTCAGCTTAATTAAGGGTGCTGAACCACAAAGGAGCCTGGAATTAGCAGTCAACCGTTGGAACTGCGATCGCTAGATTAAACAAGCTGCGCGTGATCAATCGCACTGAGATTATTCAGCCAGTTACGTAGAGATGAGACTCAAGTGAGTTATGTTTTAATCAGCTGAGTTGCGGCTTTGTTCAACCCGCAATCATTGCAGGTTGAATACAATAGCAGAACCGAAACCTAAGCGGAGGTCTGCTGGCTTTTAAATGGGTAATCCTGTTGTTAGCGATCGCCTGAACCGGCCACTTTACCCATTCAATTTTTAGGTGAGATTTGGGCAAGCTTTTGAGAGATTTCGGGATTATATAGCCGCATGTAGTTCCAATAATTCTCAAATACCGACTTCACATAGCCGCGAGTTTCGTCGTAAGGAATGGCTTCCACAAACTGGTCGGGGTCACCCATGCCTTTTTTGGCAATCCAGCCGCCCACAGCACCGGGACCTGCGTTGTAACTTGCGACTGCCAGCATCGAGTTGTTGGCATATTCGTCATGGGTGTAATCTAAATACCAGGTGCCCAGCTTAATATTGTCGTTCGGCTCAGCCAGTTGATAGTCCTTCAGCTTGATTTGTTTGGCAATCCAGGCTCCCGTATCGGGCATCACTTGCATTAACCCTTTTGCACCCGCTGACGAAGTGATGTTGGGCATAAAGCGCGATTCTTGACGAATCAAGGCAGTGACTAGCAGCGGATTTAACTGACGTTCTTGTGACCAGGCTTCAATCGGTTCTAGATAAGGAAAGGGGTACAACGCATACCAGTAGCTCATTTGCTGTTTTAGAGCTTTGTACTGCTGTAGCTCTTCGGCAGTTTCGCGCTGACTCAAATGAGACACCATAAAAATGCCATCCAAATGATCGCCAATGCCCATTCGGATCACGCCATCAGTAAATTGTTCTGCCACGGTGGGCGTTTCAGCATTTTGAAACTCCACCTGCCAGAGTTTCCAGGCATCTTCGTCTTGCCCTAGTTGATAAAGCTCTCGCAGGGCATCAGAGCCGACGGGCAAGGGCGGACGAGTCTTCGGACGGGCAACCGCAGGCTTAAGATCGCGCACTGAGGAAAAGTCGCCCACATTCCAGCCCAACAGATCCGCCGATCGCCATGCGTAGTAGGACTGGGGATATTTTTTCAGCACAAACTCAAAAGTTTCTTTCGCTTCTTTGGATTTGCCCAATTGAGTCGCCCATTTGCCTACCCAAAAAGCCGCTTCTGGAGCAAACTCGCTGTCAGGGTTTTGGGTGACGATGGGAGCCGCCCATTTCCAAGCAGTTTGAGTATCTCCCGCTTTTGCCTGTTCTGCGGCAAGCTGCCAGCGCAATTCTGCGGCTGCATCTGAGTTGCCATGCCGACTGAGCAGATATTGCCGCGTTTGAGCCGCAGATTCTTTGCTATTCAGTTCATCCAGCAGCTTGGACTTTTGCAGCAACGCTTCACCAGCCCGATCGGGAAAACGGTCGATCGCCTGATCTAAGTAGGCGATCGCTAACTCTGGCTGCACAATCTTCGACAGCCGAATCAGTGCCAATCCCGCTTCAGGAGCCGTGGGAAACGTGTTCACCGTGCGAATATAGGCATCCGTAGCTCCGCCTGCTTCACCCAACTGCAACCCTCGCGCCGTGCGATAAGCCGTTCGCGCCGTCAGCGGAGCTTTGGCGTAGGCAGTTCCCGCTTTGGCGTACTGTTGTTTTTCCCAATAGCCAAAGGCGATCGCGTCCCAATCTTCAGGGGTTAGCTGACTGCTATATTTCTCAACTAGATGATCTAAGTAGGCGGGATATTTTTCTAGATACAGCCCGTGCCGCGCTACAACCCGCAGCGAATCTAGCTGATTCGGATTTTTCTGGAGACGCTGCTGAGCGAGTTCGATCGCGCGAGGATGGGCGGGAAATTGGGCGATCGCCTGATCCCAATACTGCGGATTCGCTTTTCCTAGGATAAACAGCGCCTCAGCCGACACCGGATCTTTAGGATAGCGTTTCAGCGTTTCTTGCCGAGTTGCTTGGGCTTTTGCTACATCTCCGGTTTGTTCCAATGCTTGTGCCTGCTTTACCAAGACGTAAGGTGCCAGTACAGGATAGTCAGCATCTAATCCATTCAGTTGCTCTAACGCCTTTTTTGCCTGCCCTTGCTGCAA
This sequence comes from Synechococcales cyanobacterium PMM_0083, assembly GCA_949127665.1. Taxonomy (GTDB): domain Bacteria; phylum Cyanobacteriota; class Cyanobacteriia; order Leptolyngbyales; family Leptolyngbyaceae; genus ULC077BIN1. The sequence goes on along the minus strand of CASBQE010000238.1, from coordinate 10,602 downwards.
CAAATCGGTTGCCAATAAATAACGAGCGCGGCTGCTTTCGATTGGCTTTTTGGCATGGGCGATCGCAGTTAGCTTTTCTGTTCGTTTCGCTAGCGGTAATGCTTTCAGCACATTGATGTCCTGAATCTGCACGGCTGCTGATTGTAGTTCCGCACCCGATTTTACAAACTGCTTGGCTTCCGGCTGGCGATCGGATAACGCTTTCACAATAACGCTGCCGACTATCAACACACCCAAACCCGCACCCACTAACCGATACACTTGTTTTCTTCCGCGCTTCTGCATGAGGCTATACCAGAATGGGGAAATTTTCTGAAGCAGACTTTTACTAGGCAAATCTTTAGCGACTCTAGCACTTTTATAAAAAAGCGGACGAAAGATTATGACGCTTTAATTCTGCGTCCGTTCCTTAGCTTTCTGATCGATACTGGAAATCAGTTGAGTTAATCGGAATTTAGAGGACAGTTTGAATGGATTTGCGAGCAATCAACACTTCCTATGTGGAATGGTCGGGCGATGCCTTAGCAGTGGGTTTGTTTGAAGACCAAGTGGAATTGACGGGTGACTTGGCAGCGCTGGATGAAAAGCTGTCTGGCACGATGAAAGAACTGATTGCTGAAGTGGATTTTAAGGGCAAAGAGGGCAGCAGTGCGGCAGCACGGGTAGGGATCGGCAGCAGCATTCGTAAAATTATTGTGGTCGGTTTGGGTAAGCCAGAGAGTTTAAAACTAGAAGGATTGCGACGGGCGGCAGCGACAGCCGCGAAACTTGCCCGAAAAGAGAAATGTAAAACTGTGGGGATCAGCTTTCCGGTATGCAATGAGAATGCTGAGGCGACGACTCAGGCGATCGCCGAAGGCATTGAACTGGCGCTGCATCAAGATATGCGGTTTAAATCAGAACCAGACGAAAAAATCACTAAAGTTGAACGAATCGATCTGTTGGGCTTAGGGGAGCAGGAAGCCGCGATCGCCCGCGCTGGTCAAATTGCTTCTGGGGTGATTTTGGCACGAGAACTGGTAGCGGCTCCGGCAAATGTAGTTACACCGGGCGCTTTGGCAGACACCGCCTTGGCGATGGCTCACGACTACGGGCTAGAAGTGCATATTTTGGAGCGGGACGAGTGTGCCAAGCTCGGCATGGGCGCTTTTTTGGGCGTGTCTCAGGCATCGGATTTGCCGCCCAAGTTTATTCACTTGATCTATAAGCCTGAAGGCACTCCTCGCCGGAAAGTGGCAATTATTGGCAAAGGGGTCACGTTTGACTCCGGTGGACTGAACATTAAAGGCGCAGGCAGTGGAATTGAGATGATGAAGACCGACATGGGTGGAGCGGGGGCAACGCTGGGTGCGGCTAAGGCGATCGCTCAACTGAAACCTGATGTGGAAGTCCACTTTATTAGCGCTGCTGCCGAAAATATGATCAGCGGCAATGCGATTCATCCCGGCGACATTCTGACGGCTTCCAACGGCAAGACTATTGAAATCAACAACACCGATGCCGAAGGTCGCCTGACGCTGGCAGATGCGCTGGTGTTTGCCGAAAAGCTGGAACTAGACGCGATCGTCGATCTGGCAACTCTCACGGGAGCCTGTGTGGTGGCTTTAGGTGACGATATTGCTGGATTGTGGAGTCCAAATGATGCACTGGCTACTGAGCTAGCTGAAGCGGCTGAGGGCGCTGGCGAGAAAATTTGGCGGATGCCGATGGAGGAAAAATACTTTGACGGCATAAAGTCTACGATCGCCGACATGAAAAATACAGGTCCTCGCATGGGCGGAGCCATTACGGCAGCACTATTCTTAAAACAGTTCGTTAAAGAAACTGCTTGGGCACATTTAGATGTAGCAGGTCCAGTGTGGGCAGATAAGGAAAATGGCTATAACAGCATCGGCGCAACCGGTTATGGCGTTCGCACTCTGGTCAACTGGGTGCTGAATTAATTCCCCGTCTACTTGTTGCAATCAGATTCGCCGTTTGATTGCAACAAGGGGAAAAAGTGTCCGATGGGTCCTTGTCCTTTACCGATCGCCAGCGCGTATCTTAAGGCAGTAGTGACGTATTCTTTAGCCGAGCGCGTGGCAGTCAAGGCATCTATGCCGATCGCCAAATTGGCTGCGATCGCGGCGGATAAGGTGCAACCAGTGCCGTGGGTATTGTTTGTGTCAACCAGTTCTACCCGCAAGATTTCTAATACCTGACCATCCCACCAAACATCTACGCTGCGCAGTTCTCCAGCCATGCCGCCCCCTTTGACCAGTACAGCTTTTGCTCCAAGCTGATGAATTTTTTGGGCGGCAGTTTGCATATCTTCTAAAGTATGAATCTCCATCTTTGCCAATATTTGGGCTTCGTAGCGATTGGGCGTAAGCACGGTTGCCAGGGGAATGAGAGCCGTTTGCAGTAGGGCGATCGCGGCATCGTCAATCAACTGTGCCCCCGTGCGCGACACCATCACCGGATCGACAACCAGATTCGGGATTTGCAGTGTCTGCACCTGTGCCGCCACAACTGCGATAATCTCTCGGTTCAGCAACATTCCCGTCTTCGTAGCCTGCACACCGATGTCGCTGACCACCGCTTCCATCTGTGCTACGACTGCTTCGGGCGGCAACGCATCCACCCGCGTCACGCCCACTGTATTCTGCGCGGTGATGCAGGTAAGGGCGCTCGTGCCATGCACTTTATGGAAGGCGAAGGTGCGGAGGTCTGCCTGAATGCCTGCACCGCCGCCACTATCAGAACCTGCGATCGTCAATGCAACGGGAGGAGTCATAAGAATTAGGAAGTGACGAATCTCGAAATTCGAGTGGGAAGTTTAAAAAAATCTATCACGGCATCCCGTCCTTTGCCCTTCGCCTCATCTTGCCGTTAAGATCAAACTAGCCGTTAAGAATTGCAAACTACGATGAAACTCACCTGGATCGACCTGAATAGCTGGATGTTTGAACTGGCTGGGAAAACAATTTTGGTTGATCCGTGGCTGGTTGATCCGCTGGTATTTTATGGGCAACCGTGGCTGTTTACGGCACATCACACTACGCCACTGGCGGTTACGCCGGAAACATTGCCGCCAATCGACCTGATTTTGCTATCGCAAGGCGTGGATGATCACTGCCACAGACCGACGCTAGAAAAGCTCGATCGCGCTATTCCAGTGGTGGCATCCCCAACCGCCGCAAGGGTGGTGAAAAGTTTGGGCTATCAGCAGGTGACGGCGATCGCGCCTTGGCAAGATACGCTGATTGCGGATAACTTGCAAATTACGGGCGTGCTGGGTGCCGAAATTCAGCCGGGACAGGTAGAAAACGGATACTTGCTGAAAGATTTGGCAACTGGAGAAGCGCTTTACTATGAGCCACATTTTTCACCACTAAAAGATCTGGCAAAACTAGGACGGGTCGATGTGGCGATCGCTCCCATCGTTGCCCAAATCTTTCCCATTTTAGGGCAAGTGATTATGGGCGCAACCGAAGCCCTGCAACTGATCGAAACCTTGCAGCCCCGCTATTTTTTGCCCACCACACGAGGAGATGTTCGCGCCACAGGACTGTTGCAGATGTTGATCAAATCAGTCGGCAGTGAAGCAGAGTTTCGCGATCGCCTGATTGCCTCTGGCAGCCCAACGCAGTTTCTCTGCCCTCAACCGGGCGAAACCTTCGACCTTGCAGCATCGATTCAACCAACGGCAGCAGTTTAGTGAAGCGCTACAGATGGGGAACACCGTTTAGCTGAGGGCGTTTAGGCTGAATGCTACAAAGAATCGCAAATCCAGCGATACTACCCAACAGATTCATCATGTCATAGGTAAAGCCCATGAAAATTATTGGCTGTAAATTAGTTGGTGTTTTGTCAGTTAGGATCAGCGTTAGTCAGGGACTGACCGCTTCGCCGTTGCTACTCAAACCCTTTCAGTTGCAAGTATTTCTTCCATAATATTCGTGGGAGTGTGATTGGCCAAAGCACAAGAATTAACATGAGCATTATCCAAGATGTAAGGTCTGTTTTAGGAGTGGAATGATCTTTTATGAAAGCATGAAAGGCAATAGAAAAAGTGAGCAGGGGTGGCACGAATAACAGCAGAAAACCTGTTTCTTTTATTTTTGTTACCTCGTGCAGAAGGAGAGGTAGCACGATCAAGAAAAATCTCCCAACCATAATCGCAACGATTACGAGACTAATCAAGGCAAAATATTTAGAGGCTTTAAGATTAATTTGCTTGATAAGCTTTGTCATTCGATTACTCCTCCAGCGTTTGGAAACACGCACTCAGGAGATGACACCCGCAGTTGTTTCAATTTTTCGCAGCAATCAGAGTTATTCCATGCGCCGCTAATGGTGCCCGTGACAGTGCCGGCTTGGGCAAATGGGGCAATGCTGACAGCCAAAATCCAGGCTAACGCCGCCGCAGATTTCCGCTAAGCGGAAATCTGCGGCGGCGTTTTTTCAACAGATTCTGCTGGTGTAGAAAATTCAGACATGATGCTTCCTTGTGTTGGTACAAGTGAATGGTTTTGTGGTAGATGCACCAACCGAGAAGCTTGATTTCTTGATCTGTAGAAGTCTTTTCAAGAACATAACTGATGATTTTTGCTATGTCAGTGTTTTCACAGAGGCTTAATCAAACAAACACATTAGTAGGATGATGAGTGGAAAATCCGATTGTTGCACCTAAATTCAAATGACTATGCCTGCTATGCCTGACTCAACCCCTGATGCTGTTCGTGCTCTGTTTGATCGCATCGCTCCCGTTTACGATCCCCTCAACAACTGGCTCAGTTTGGGGCAGCACCGTATCTGGAAGCAAATGGCGGTCAAGTGGAGCGGTGCCAAACCAGGCGATACCTGTATCGATGTGTGCTGTGGTAGCGGAGATTTGGCGCAGATGTTGGCGGAACGGGTGGGCAAAACCGGACAGGTCGTTGGCGTGGATTTTGCCACAGAACAACTTGCGATCGCCCATCAGCGCATACAAAACCGCCATCTCACCCTACCCATCACTTGGATAGAAGGGGATGCCCTCAACCTGCCCCAACCCGATAATCACTTTGATGCTGCCACGATGGGCTACGGGTTGCGTAACGTGGGCGATATTCCCCGTGCATTAGAAGAACTCCAGCGCGTGTTAAAACCGGGAGCGATCGCTGCTATTCTCGATCTGCACCGACCCACAAACCCTCTGGTGAGAGGCTTTCAGCAATGGTACTTAGATACTGTCGTCGTTCCTATTGCCAGCCATTACGGCTACTCCAAGGAATATGCTTACCTCGCTCCTAGTCTCGATCGCTTTCCTACCGGGCAAGAGCAGCGAAACCTCGCCCTAAAGGTAGGGTTTTCCGCAGTTACGCACTATCCCATTGCGGGGGGTACGATGGGAGTATTGGTGATCACGAAGTAGTTTTAAGCCCTGATAATCTTCAATGCCTCCCTTGGATCTCTCCACTCTTTGGCTGTTTGCTGCACCGCCTGTCGTTGGCGGCATTATTGGCTATTTCACCAATGACATCGCCATTCGGATGTTGTTTCGTCCCTATAAAGTAAAGTATTTTCTAGGACGAAGGATTCCATTCACTCCTGGGTTGATTCCTCGGAACCAAGAGCGGTTGGCGAAGCGGATTTCTGACACCATCATGGGTTCGCTGCTGACTCCTGATGAACTGCAAAAATTAGCGCGAAGATTGCTGCAAACTGAGCGGGTGCAGGGGGCGCTGCTCTGGTTGCTCAAATTGGCGTTAGATCAAGTGGAAGCGGATAAGCAGCAGAAAACAGCAAAAATTTTAGCCAATGTTCTGCAAGATTTATTTGGGCAATCTCTACCGCGTTTATTGAAAGTCTTGGCTCGGCAGGAAGATTTTTTAGAGGCGCAACTGAATCAGATTTTTGACAAGGTGTTGCTGGAATTTCAGCTATCGGACGAGCAAGCAACCAAACTGGCAGACTGGAGTTTGAATGTGGTGCTGCCTCCTGATGTGCTGCGGCAGGGATTGATTGACTTTCTCACCGATCGCAACATTCAGGTAATTGACGAAGGGTTTCGCGAAAAAACCAGCGGCACCTATTGGGTCGTTGCTAACCTGTTCGGTAGCCGCAATGCTTTAGCACGTCTCCGCACTTTTTGCTTGGATGAACGGGAAGAGTGCAACGCTCGTTTAAGAGAGCTAATGACCTCGCTGAACGTGCGATCGCGCTTGAAAGAATGGCTGCAAAACCTGTCTATGCAAAATTTGCCCGTCTCCACGGTGCGGCAGTTGCGAAAAACCCTGCGCGACACCGTGCGTGAATATGTGCAAGAGCAAGGATCAGACTTTTTAGAAGAATTGGGCAAATCGATTGATTGGGAAAGTCTTGCCAGCTTGATTCTGAGCCGTCTGCGAACCTCACCCGTGGTGAGTGAATCGCTGGAAACTGTGAGCCTGGAACTGGCGCTGATTCTAGAACGTTACCTAGAGCGCGATTTAGAAGCGATCGTGGCACAGGCAATCCCGATTCTCAACATTGATCAGGTGATTATTGATCGAGTAAAAGCGACCTCTGCCGCTGATCTAGAAGCAGCCATTAACGGCATTGTCCAAAGTGAACTTCAGGCGATCGTCAATCTTGGTGGAGTTTTAGGGTTTGTAATTGGATTATTCCAGTCCGCCTCACTGTTGCTAAGGTAGAAAAACAATTTTAGCAAGGGACTACGAAACTTCACCATAAACACAACTGACTGCCAAAATGGTTTTATAGTGCGGTAAGCCCCTTGCCCTAAAAAGATATAAGTTGCCGAGATAACTGTCAGTTTGATTGACTACCCGGTTTACCTAAGTTCAACGCTTTTTCCATTAGTTCATCGGTCACATTTCCGGCTCCAGCACCACTCGGATTAATATCTTTTGCCATGTCAGTGTAATCAATTTGATCGCTTGCAGACATGGTTGGTATTGACACTTCGGCGGGTGTAGATACTTCAAAATCAGGCGCAACGATCGCTTCAGCTTCAGCGGCACCCACTGTTCCTGTACTCATTTCTTGAGCGGCTGCGTAGTCTGCGCCAACATCTACGCTAAGACCTTTAGTATCGCCCTCAGCGATCGCTTCTTTTAGCATTTCTGCATCCAGGTTTTGCGTGGTGTCTGTCTCATCCACTAGGTCAGGAACTACTTCCTTATCAGTGGTGATTCCAGGAATATCACTATCTTGAACGGCACTCTTAATTGCATCTGTTACAGCTTTAACAACGTCTGGCATAATTTTTCTCCTTAACAAAACTAAGCTTGTCATACTAGAGAAAATTTACCAATTTGCTTCTGTCGTTGATAAGAGTCTTAGGATAGAGATTCTACCTCGGTCATAAGACAGAGATAGGCAAGATAATTAGTCTCATTTTCTGGCTGTTTGTGGTGTAGAACCCATGCTAAATCGTTTTTTTGTATTCTTTGGAATCACTTCGATGATGAGCTTTAGCTGGGGGGTTAAAGCAGAACTTGTACCAGCGCGATCGCTGATTTATTCGACGCTCACACCGCCATTTTCAATAGTTCAAACTGTCAAAAAAGTATCACCAACTCAGCCGATGTTTCGGATTATTCAAGGCGGGAAGTATGGCTTTATCGATCGCACAGGCGCGATTGTTATCCCACCAAAATTTGATGATCTAGTTTGGAGTTTTGTGGGCGATCGCGCCCAGTATAAAGCAAATGATAAATATGGCTTTATTGAGCAAACTGGAAAGATTGTGATTCCAGCAAAATATCGCCTTGCCTTTGGCTTTTCTAACGATATGGCATTAGTCGTATTAGGCACCAAGTATGGCTATGTCGACAAAACCGGAACGCTTGTTATCCCTACTAAATTTGAAGAAGCTCAGGCATTTAAAGAAGAATTGGCAGCAGTACAAATCGGTGAAAAGTGGGGCTACATCGATAAAGCTGGAAAAGTTGCCATTCCTGCTCAATTTGACTATGGTATGGCATTTTCTGATGGGCTGGCTCCTGTATTAGTAGGCGATAAACGAGGCTACATCAACAAAACTGGCAAGATGGTCATTTCGCCACAGTGGAAGGGCGATTGGCTGTCGGGGATGTGGATATTTAGCGAAGGATTCGCCGGAATTGAACAGGCTGAAAAATGGGGCTACATTGACAAGACTGGAAAGGTTGTGATTCCACCGCAGTTTGAGGAAATTCGCGAATTTCACGAGGGGATGGCAAGCGTTCAGCTAGGTGAAAAATGGGGCTATATCGACAAGACAGGGAAGATTGTGATTCCGCCACAGTTTGATCGAACCGATCGCTTTTCAAATGGGTTAGCAGCCGTGAAAAAAGGCGATCGCTACGGCTATATTGACCAAACTGGAAAAATGGTCATTCCCCTTCAATTTGGACTAGCACTAAGCTTTGTAGAGGGTCTGGCGCTAGTCTATACAGAGGGTCAGGCAGGCTACATCGATAAGGCTGGAAACTACATTTGGAAGCCCACAAAGTAAGCATTAAGAATGAGACGGCTTTGAGTTAGGAGTGTATTGATCACGCTTGGCGATCGCAAACAACCACACCAAAAATGTCAGGACTCCCGCCAAATAAAATGGATATTTATAGGTGTTAAAATCCGCTTGATTTACAATTAATCCGGCAATCACTGGACCAAATGCATTGGAAACATTTAAATAAGAGGAATTTAACCCTAATGCAGTTCCTTGAGTTTTTGCATCTGAATTTAGTGAAATTAGCGTTGTAATCATGGGCTGAACAAAAGAGTTGAACACTGAAAAAACCAAGCTAACCCCCACAAAATAAACGATACTAGGAACCAGTGGCATGACTACAAAAGAGATACTTCGGGCAAGAATAGAAATTAGTAAAATGCTGACCAAACTAACGTTCTTGACCAACAAAGGAATCGCTGCTGCCTGCATTAAAATTGCGATCGCGCCAAATGCCACAAACATCAATGTCAGAGCTTGGCTAGACTGAGCTAGCACGTTAATAAAGTAAGGCTGAAATGCAAATGTAAAAATCGTAAAAGTAGTGCCAATCATAAAATTGATAATCAACAAAATACCCACTTTGGGAATCGCTAATCCTTTAATCAAATTTCCCAGTCCAATATCAAAAATATTACTTGCTTTAGCTGCTTTCGTTTGCAATGTTTCTGGCAATAAGAAAATAGTGATCAACAGCGATATCATCGCACAAGCACTAGCCACTAAAAAGCCTGCGCCTAAGGAGAAATTTTGAGCGATCAAACTAATCACTGGACCCAAAATAAAGGCTAATCCAAAGGTGAGCGCGCTATAAATTCCAAATGCTTTAGCCCGATCTTGGGGCGGAATGATGTCTGAAACAACGGCTTGAGCAACCGATGCGTTGCCGCCGGTGATGCCATCAAGAAATCTCGCAAAAAAAAGAACTCCCGCAGTGCTGGCGGTGCCTGCCATCAGGTTTGCAATCACAGTGCCAGCTAAACTGATGATTAAAAGGGGTTTACGTCCAACGCGATCGCTCAACTTGCCAATCACAGGGGTTGCAAAAAACTGAGCCACAGAATAAATGGAAAACAGTAAGCTTGTTTGAAAATCTGTCAGATTAAACTGCTTGCCATATAAGTACAAAATTGGAATTAGAATTGTAAAGCTAAGAGAATTTGTGAAAGAAATTAAAGCAGTAATCCAAAACGTTCGATTCATTAGGTTAAAAGCAGGTTATGGAAGTCTGATGGCAGTGGTCATTAGTAGGTATCATCATGACTCAGATTTGGCAAAATTGCGTCTTCTTCGCGTGCTTCTGATGACGGTTACTTGACTCATATTTGTCTATGCTTCGCGATCGCCCTTCCACCAATAGATGATTTAACTAGAAACGCGATCGCCCAATCACCAACGATGAAAAAACCATCACGCCTTTGCATTTCAAAAGTTACAGAGTCACAACTAACCGATCGCGAGAATCAGAAGGCTATGAGCGAACTATCTCATGTCAAAAGTGCCGACTACTTGAGCATACACATCCATTTCTTATTTGTAACATCTGTACAAACAAGATCATCTCTACCATCACGATTGATGTCTTTGGCGTACAATTCACTTCCTCTATGAGTACAAAAAGCGGACACAGTAGTCCAATCAGAACCAAAATTACCAAAGTTCCCATTCTCATTGGAATCCATAATCCAGTTCTTACCTTCTGTATCGCGATTGCAGACATAATCTTGCTACATCTGGAAATATTGTTCAATTTAATAGAGCAATTGAGATAAGGCTTCCATTTGGCTAAAGCCATAAAAATGAGCGTCGATTGCTTGAATAGCCTGAGAATGAACTTCCAGAGCGATACGATAGAGTGATGGATATGCTGCATTCGTTCAGGAAGAATCGCCATGACAACCACTACGCGCCGCATGACCTTGGAAGAATATCTGGACTATGACGATGGGACGGATACTCGCTACGAATTGGTGAACGGGGAATTAGCTGAAGTGCCTTCTGAAAGCGACTTGAACAATGAGATTGCGATGATTCTACTCTTTGCGATTGGTCAATTTGTCAACCCCAGGCTCTTGCGGCGTGGTACTGAAGTTGTGGTCAATGGCTATCGAACCACGACGCGGATTCCTGACCTGATG
>CASBQE010000237.1 GCA_949127665.1 Synechococcales cyanobacterium PMM_0083 | reverse complement strand
CGTTCTACGACTGATGGAAGGGCTGTATGAAGAGGTGCAATATCAAGGAACAGAACAAGTTCGATCAGAAACTTTTCCTAGCCTTACCCTAACTGTCCAACAAATTTTGCAGCCCTGAATTACTCATCCCCCAAGCAAACATCTCAAATGAATCAGCAGACATCGAATAGCTGAAATAGGATTGCTCTTATTCTACCTACGGATCGGCAACAGGACGTTTCAATGCCAGGGTAAGCCCATCGGCGATCGGGATGAGGCTGAGGGTGATGCGATCGTCTTGGTGCAGCTTTTGGTTGAGGGCGCGGATTTTTTCGGTGCTAGTGTTGGTGATGGCTGGATCTGCGACTGCGCCTGACCAAAGGACGTTATCGATCGCGATCAATCCTCCCACCCGCACCAGTTTCAGGGCGCGTTCGTAGTAGTCATCGTAGCTGCTTTTATCTGCGTCAATAAAGGCGAAATCGAAGGTGTTTGCCTGTCCATCTGCTAAGAGATGATCGAGGGTTTCTAGGGCGGGGGCAATCCGCAGGTCAATTTTGTCGGCAACTCCGGCTTTTTGCCAATAGCGACGGGCGATCGCGGTATAGTCCTCGCTGACATCACAGGCGATGATTTTACCGTCGGGCGGCAGTGCCAGCGCCACAATCAGCGAACTGTAGCCCGTAAACACGCCCACTTCTAGGGTTTTGGCTGCGCCGATCAACTGCACCAACAGCGCCATCAATTGCCCTTGTTCTGGCGAAATCTGCATTCCTGCCATTGGGTGCTGTGCCGTTTCGTGGCGCAGTTCAGTCAAAATCTCCGGCTCACGTACTGAAACCGATTGCAGGTAGGCATAGAGGCGATCGCCCATCGCCAAAGATTTGTTTGACATATCGCAATTATCTCCCGTGGAATGGAATGGTCGCCAACGGCAGACAGGCAAGCAACAGCCAGCTAAATGACCACCCGTTTAGAGTGTCGTTTGGCTCCGGTTCAGCTAGCAATCGATCAATCCGCTCCATTAAGCGATCGCGGGAAATTGCCCAACTAAACGCGGCGCAAATGTCGGACTGCTCAAACTGCATCAGGGAAGCGCTCACCACCATTAGCAATGATTCTGCCAGCACTAATGGATCGACCTGTTGGGCAGCAATGCGATCGGCTCGTAGTTCGCGCAGCATCAGCAGTTCTTGCCAAAGGGCTTCGGTTTGGGGTAGCCAAAGCGTGGCGCGTCGAATCCAGCCCAGCCAAAAGAACCAAAAGGTGTCGTGATGGGTGGCATGAGCTTGTTCGTGAACCAACACCGCTTCTAGATGATCGGCATCCAGGGTATCAAGTAAGCCTTGGCTAACCACCAGTTCGGGATGCCAAAAGCCAACCCGCGCACTATAGGGCGTGGAAAGGTTGAGCAGTCGGGCAGGATTGCCATGCACGTCAATCACGGGATTTTGGCGAATGGTTTGGAGAGTGCGAAAGCCTTCCCATGCCAGCTTGAAGCTTAGAACACTACTGACGATCAGAAACGCGATCGCTAGCCCATAACTCAGCCAGCCTTCCCAGCGCAACACCATTTGCCCAGCGGGTCCCATCCATAAAATGGCGATCGCCGTCATCATCAGCAACAGCGGCGGAAACAGAAAGGTCAGCAGCGATCGCCGCCATCGCCCTGTCCAATTTCCTGGAGCATCCGCCCAGCCCAGCCGCATCAGCCACGCCAAACTCAACCCCGTCACCATCATTAGGAAATGCATTCGTCATCCTCCCTGGCTTTGCGAACGGCACGAAGTTTTGCAGCGATCGCCTCTAGCTGCTCCACGCTGGTTTGATCCAAACTATCGGCAAAAGCCGCCACCACATCGGGGTTGCTCACGGCTAAAAACTGATTCAACTGCTCATAAGATTGCAGCGCTGTTGCCTGTTGCCGCGACACCAGCGCCCTCCAGGTAAAGCTACGTTCTTGCTTGTCGCAGGCTAACCAGCCTTTTTTGACCAAGCGATTGAGTACCGTCGTCACGGAGGTATACGCCAATTCTCGATTGGGATCGCTGAGAATGCGATCGTGGATCTCTTTGACGGTGGCGATCTCCAAATCCCAAATGATGCCAAGAATTTCAGCCTCTAGAGGACCCAAAGACAATTGCTTTGGTCGGTGATTAGGTAATGCAGCCATCAATTAAAGTAGAGGTCGAGAGACTGTCTTTAGAATAAATCAAATGTTCGCGGTTATCGCTGTTTGAGGATAATTGCTGTCTTTTGACCTGAAATTGCCATGTTTGACAGGCTGTCTTTTGACGGCGATCGCGCTTTTTTGCACAATAGAACAGAAATCTACAGCACTGCTGTCTACATACGTACCACTAACCCTGGTAAAGGAGATTTTATTCCCCTTTGCCAGGACTTTGTATAGGCGGGTGAAGCAGACCGTTTTGTGATTTTCATTGACGATCCGCAATTTGAGAAAAGTGATGAGAAAATTTTTATCGATCCTGTTTGTGGCGATTAGTGTGTTTACTTTGGCGATCGCTCGTCCTGCGTTAGCAGATGCTTCCACTGAAACCATTGCCCAAGGTGCCAAAGTGTTTAACGCCAACTGTGCCGCTTGCCACATGAACGGCAATAATGTTGTCGCAGCAAGCAAAAATCTAAAATCTGCTGCCTTAGAAAAGTATGCGATGAATTCTGCTGAAGCCATTATTACCCAAGTCACCAACGGCAAGAACGCCATGCCTTCCTTCAAAGGTCGGCTGAATGATGAGCAAATGCAGGCGGTAGCTGCCTATGTCCTAGACAAATCTGCAAGTGACTGGAAGGCTTAGTTTTCGACACGATTTCTGTGGGCGGGGCAGTGCTTATGTGCTGCTCTTGCTGTGATAAATAGCTTTTAAGCAGCCTCACTTTTTGCAGCGATCGCTCGTTGTTTTCTCCGTTCAACGTGACGCTCATAGCGATTCATCAAAGGCGTTGAAGTGATTCCATGCAGAACAACTGAAATAATCACTGTGATGAAGGTGATCCAAGCAATTTGTTCGCCGATTTCTCCCTTTAAACCTGATCCTAGAGCGTAAGCGAGATAATAAAGCGACCCGACTCCACGAATGCCGAACCAGCCAAACAGCAACCGCCGTAGCGGACTATAGTTTTCGCCAATGGTACTAATCCAAGCTCCTACAGGACGGATTAAAAAAATTAATGTGCCTGCAATTAAAAGCCCTTGGGGCAAAAACCGCATAATGGGTTCAATCCTCAACAAAGATCCCAACAGTAAAATCGTGGCAAGTTCCAATAGTTTTTCCAGCGTTTCGGTAAACTCAAGCTGAGAGAACCGTTTCTCTGGATCACGATAGGTTTTTTGGGCAACTACACCTGCAACAAATACTGCCAAAAAACCGTAGCCATTCACCAATTCGGTGAGCGAGTAAGTGATCAGAATCATACTCAACGCCACAAAATCTTCCATCAAACTATCCACCTCAATTAACCGCTGAGTTTGTTTATCGAGCCACACCACTATTCTGGCAACGATAATTCCCATAGCAAAACCTGCCGCGATCGCCCAAATCACGTCCACTGCTACCCATTGAACAAACCATTTTTGCCAGTTGTCATCCTTCAGCCAGTACAACCCAAAATAAACAAACGGAAACGCCAAGGCATCGTTTAAACCGCCTTCTGAAGTTAAACCAAAGCGGAGTTCATCCTTATCATTGGGATCGGAAATTTGCACTTCGGATGCCAAAACGGGGTCAGTTGGCGCAAGAATTGCCCCTAATAAAATTGCGACACCCCACTCGAAGCCCAGAAAAAAATGGGCGATCGCGGCAACCGCAAAAATTGTAATTGGCATTAATAATCCAATCAATCGAATAGTTGAATTCCACGCCCAAGTCTTTAGTGGGCGATTCATCTTTAAGCCGCAGCTAAATAGTGAAATCAAAACGACAAATTCAGTCAGCCGCTGCAAAAATTCCGCATCAGGGCGCAACTGAACTAAATTCAAGCCGTATGGACTCAGGAAAATTCCAATCAATAAATAGATTAGAGCATAAGAAAGCGGTAAACGAGAGATTAAGCCAGATCCTAAAGTAACAGATAAAAGTAATATGCCAATTACCAATAGCTCAAGAATGTAAATATCCATTGTCCTAAACTTGTATTCCTAAACTTTGATTGACATCATGATTATCATTGATGAGCAAACAAATTTCAAAATAAACAGTTAGTCCTAAAGAGAGATTTAGAAAATAGATAAAGTATAACTTTAGACTTACTCACGACTTAAAGCTGGCTTGAATTAAAAAAATCCCAATAACTTGCTGTAAAGCCACTTACAGTAAGCGCGCGATCGCATTCACTAAGGTTTCTGGCTCCACAGGTTTGGTCACATGTCGCTGAAATCCGGCTTGCAGCGCCCATTGTTGATCTCCGTCTCCCGCATAGGCAGTCAGCGCGATCGCCATGATCTTGCCTGCACTTTGATTGCGTCACTCTCTGAGGCGATCGCAGGGGATGTATTGAGTGATGACTAACCACTTATCCCTGATTCATCGTTTTGCCTATGGAGAGCGTAGAGGTTGGCATAAAAGCCTTATTCGGCAATCAGTTCAGTGTGTGCCCTGTTCGACGATTTGCCCTTGCTGAATCACTAATCCTTGATCCGCTTGAATGAAGGTGCTGAGGCGATGAGCAATCACAAAGCTGGTGCGGTTTTGGAATAGACGGGAGATCGCCCCACACAACCCCATTGCCTTCAGTTGCACCCAAAGACCTCCGAGTTTTTTAAAAACTCGGAGGTCTAGCGAGTACACTGGGATGAGTTTTTCGTCGTAATGAGGTATGGCATGGCATCTATTCGGGAGTTGCATCAACAACTGATTCAAAAAGAGCGATCGGCGGTAGAAGTGACTCAAGAGGCACTCGATCGCATTCAAGCAGTGGAACCCACACTGCACAGTTTTTTGCAAGTCACGGCAGAGTATGCCTTGAAGCAAGCACAGCAAGTGGATGCCAAAATTGCTGCGGGTGAAGAGATTGGATTGTTGGCAGGCGTTCCTGTTGGCATTAAAGACAACATTTGCACGAAAGGAATTCGTACCACCTGCGCCTCTCGCATTTTAGAAAACTTTGTGCCGCCCTACGAAGCCACCGTTACTCAAAAGCTGATCGATGCAGGCACCGTCATTGTGGGCAAAACCAACCTGGATGAGTTTGCCATGGGTGGCTCGACTGAAAACTCGGCGTTTCAGCGCACCACGAACCCCTGGGATCTTGACCGCGTTCCGGGGGGATCTTCTGGCGGATCAGCGGCGGCTGTAGCAGGGGGTGAATGTGTGGTATCGCTGGGGTCTGATACGGGCGGTTCCATTCGTCAACCCGCTTCTTTTTGCGGCATTGTCGGCATGAAACCCACCTATGGCTTGGTGTCGCGCTATGGATTGGTGGCGTTTGCCTCATCGTTGGATCAAATCGGTCCCTTTGGGCGATCGGTGGAAGATGCGGCAATTTTACTGGGGGCGATCGCCGGACACGACCCCAAAGACTCCACCAGCCTCAACGTCAAGGTTCCCGACTACAGCCAATTCCTGATTCCTGACCTAAAGGGTAAAAAAGTTGGCGTTATCCAAGAAACCTTCGGCGAAGGCTTGAGTCCCGATGTCGAAAAATCGGTTCGAGCCGCCATCCAGCAGCTAAAAGAATTGGGCGCTGAAATCGTCGAAATTTCCTGTCCCCGCTTTCGCTATGGCATCGCCGCCTACTACATCATCGCTCCGTCTGAAGCGTCTGCAAACCTCGCCCGCTATGACGGCGTAAAATATGGCGCTCGTGCCGAAAACGCCGACAATTTGATGGAAATGTACACTCGTACCCGCGCTGAAGGCTTTGGAGCCGAAGTAAAACGCCGGATTATGATTGGCACCTATGTATTATCCGCTGGCTACTACGATGCTTACTACCTAAAAGCGCAAAAAGTTCGCACGTTGATGAAACAAGACTTTGAAGAAGCCTTCAAACAAGTCGATGTGCTGGTGACCCCGACCGCCCCTGCCACCGCATTCAAAGCGGGCGAGAAATCCGCCGATCCCCTCAGTATGTACTTAATTGACCTGATGACGATTCCCGTCAACTTGGCGGGGCTTCCAGGCATCAGCATTCCTTGTGGCTTCGATTCCGACGGATTACCGATTGGTCTCCAGCTAATCGGCAACGTTCTCCGCGAAGACCAGGTACTTCAAGCCGCCTACGCCTACGAACAATCCACTACCTGGCATCAAAAAACACCCAATCTTTAGTTGCTCCTGACATAAAAAGCTATTTTTATCATCATGCAATTGCCAGTCGTCTCACTTTTTTCAGGCTGTGGCGGACTTGATTTAGGGTTTGCTCAAGCGGGGTTCGATATTATTTGGGCAAACGAATTTGATAAAGACATTTGGAAAACCTATGAAGCGAATCATGGCAATACGGTTCTTGACAAGCGAAATATTCGAGAGATTTCTTCAAAAGTAATTCCTGACTGTATCGGTATTATTGGTGGACCACCTTGCCAAAGTTGGAGTGAAGCTGGAACACAAAAGGGGATGAATGATGAAAGAGGGCAGCTTTTTTTAGAATATATTCGGATTCTGCGAGATAAGAAACCGCTTTTTTTCTTGGCAGAAAACGTATCCGGAATGCTTCACCAGAAACATGAAGCCGCCAGGAAAAATATTATTGCAGCCTTTCAAGAAGCTGGGTATAAAGTTGCTTACAAGTTGCTTGATGCCAAAACCTATAATGTGCCTCAAGAAAGAAAGCGCGTTATTTTTATTGGATATCGCATTGATTTGAATCAAGAATTTTCTTTTGGTCACTTAATGAGTGGTTCTTATCTACCAACATTACGAGATAGTATTGCAGACTTATGGCAAATCGAAATACCTGCGACTGAGAATAATAGAACTAGAGAAGAAGCCTGTAATTTTCAAAATCATGAATATATGCAGGGAGGATTTTCTAGTATTTATATGTCGCGAAATCGGGTACGTTCATGGAATGAGCCATCTTTTACAATTCAAGCTGGGGGTCGCCATGCTCCTATTCACCCTCAAGCAAACAAGATGATTCATACTGGGAAAGATCAATTTGCTTTTGATTTGAACTCCCTCTATCCCTACAGAAGACTTTCAGTTCGAGAATGTGCCAGAATTCAAACATTTCCTGATAAGTTTATCTTCCATTACAACAACTTGATTTCTGCTTATAAAATGATCGGTAATGCAGTACCAGTCAATCTAAGTT
>CASBQE010000236.1 GCA_949127665.1 Synechococcales cyanobacterium PMM_0083 | reverse complement strand
TAGATGATGTAAATAAATTTCTGACTTAGCAGGATGCCGATTCCAATCAATTTGCTCTGGAGCCACCTGCAAATGGACAAAGCAAACCGGATAGCGATCGCGGGGCAGCGTTCGCCGAAATGCGGTCAAAATCGTCTGTTCAATTTCTGGCAAGTGAACCAAGCGCCCATTCACTGCAACCCGCACCCAATCAGGACGACGACGATGACAGCGATCGGGTAAGCCAAGCAAAAGATAAACAGAGGGCGCAGAGGGCAACGTTGGGATTTGAGTTTTTGTCACCCTGATCCCTGTTCTCTTTTCTCTGTTCCCCGCCACCTGTTCCACCTCTTGCAAATCACTCACCTCTACTTCTCGCAAAAGTTGGGGCAAAATTTGACGGGCAGTTTTACCCGGAAAGAGCGTGAGCCAATCGCGATCGCCCTGCTGCACTTGCCAAGTAACGTGAGGATGACAGAGTGCAATTTGATGGATCGTGGCTTGCACTGCTTTAAGCTGCCGAGCTATCGAAGGCAAACCTTGGCGGCGAGTTGGTAAATTGGCAAATAGCTGATCCACGGTAACGATGGTGCCCGGTGCGATCGCCACAGGTTCCATTGCAACAGCCAACCCTTGAGTATCGTAAGTAACCTGCCAGCCTTCACTCGTTTGTTCTACAGCATCACGGTAAAGCGATCGCGATAATGGACGGCTAGCAATTTGTAATTGGGCTAGCTGCGCTAGGCTATGCAACGCTTCACCGCGAAATCCGAGGCTGGTAATATTCCACAAATCTTGGCGATCGCGAATCTTACTGGTGCTATGGGGACTCGCCGCTAGCCTAAGGTTTTGGCAATCCATCCCCATTCCATTATCTGCCACTCGCATCCGCCACTGTTCCGCCCAAATCGACACTACAATGCGCGTGGCACCACTATCTAAGGCATTTTCCACCAGTTCTCGAACCGCCGCCGCAAGCGAATCGATTACCTCGCCAGCCGCAATTAAATGAACAACCTCAGTGGGTAACGGATAAATACAAGATTCCATACCTCCAGTGTAGGCGAGGAGTAAAACGCTGGTTATGGAACATATATTTAAGGCATTTCTGGGAAGAAAGAAGCCACTTTAGAGTAGGTTTAGCCAAGTTTTACAAATTTGCCAGCCAATTCACTACAAAACCTACCCTTGCAGTATTTCTTGACCAAAACTTCTTAATCAAAACGGCTAAAAATCAGTCAGGTTAGACGCTGCAACGATTATTCTTTTAGACAAATTCGCTTTAGCTTGAGACTGAGCCTCAAAAGTTTTTTCTTCAACGGTGCCCGGTTCGCCCAGCAATTTTGGTGGACTCTCGTTATAGCTCACCAACACTCCGCCCGCATTTCCAGCCCGCACGGTAATCTGCTGTTTCGCCGCCCAGGCTTGTTGAGCGCCTTCAGATAGCACGCCCTCAAACTCAGTTTTTCCATCCGCAACAATCCGAATCCAGGATTGAGCCTTGAAAGCCAAGCCAATCCGAACCGGCTTGTTAGATATAGCAGCCGTGGATGGTAGCCCTGTTTTGTCTGCTGCTTTGCCGGCTACAGCACCCGTCATTTTTTGACTGGGTAAGGGTGGACCATACAATTCAACCTTTCGAGTCGTCAATTGTTCTGGCTGTTGAGGCAAATTAGCATAGCGAAACGCTTGTGTAGAGGAGCGGTTTAATGCATAGGACAATCCGCTCACAGCACCCATGACTAGCAGCATATAAACCACATACAGATGTAAGGGGCGCAACTGCGCTTCGACAGTGCTGCTCCACGTTGGTTTAGGAGATTTTAGATCGGTTTGAGCGGGAAAAGCGTTGGCAATTTCTGTGCCATCTGCCCCGATCGCATCAGCATATCGGCGAATAAAACCCTGAATATAGACAGGCTCAGGCAGTTGGGTCACGTCTGCTTCTTCGATCGCCATTAAAGTCTTTACGGGAATCAGCGTTATTGCTGCGATCGCGTCTAAAGACAACGCTTGATCTTGTCGAAGGCAACGCAAATAAGCACCAATTTCAGCCAATAATTGCGCTTGTTCTTTAGTTAATTGAAGAGTCTTATCTCTCATGCTCGGCACTCCTCATCTACGCTTAGATTCTTCGATGTTAAGTCAATTTGGGATTTCAAAAACCCAATCTCAAAGTTTGTCAGAGGTCGATAGCAACCGCTCTCAAGCCGAGGCTGAGTAGCTGATTGCAGGCTAATAGAACCAATTGCAATCCGGTGGAGCGTTTGGACAGGGTGCCCTAGTTGCTCTGCGATTCGCCTAATTTGGCGATTACGTCCTTCTTTCAAAACAATCTCTAACAATGTTCGGTGGTCGGAGTGTGATTTCAGGATAGAAATGTTTGCGGGCAGAGTTCTTTGTCCTTCTAACAATACTCCCTGTTGCCATTGCTTTAAAGCTTGGGGTGATGGATAGCCCTCAACCCAGACATGATAGGTCTTGGCAATATGATGCCGAGGATGGGTCAGATAAAAAGTTAAATTTCCATCATTGGTGAGCAACAGTGCGCCAGTAGACTCTGCATCTAAGCGTCCGACTGGGTGAATCCCTTGTCCTTGGTAAAGAGTCAGTGGTAATAGATCGAAAACAGTCCGTCTTCCTTGGGGATCATCACAAGTAGAGATGACATTCCTCGGTTTATTCATCAGCAGATAAATGCGCGCTGGGCACTCAACCGGGTTGACAACAGCACCGTCTACGGAAATCTGAACAGCAGCCGGATCAACTTTTTGACCCAAGTAAGCCACTGCGCCATCAATCTCTACCCGCCCCTGCTGAATCAGTTGTTCAACTTGGCGACGAGCGGCAATGCCCCATCGAGAAAGTACTTTTTGAACCCGTTCGTCCATGCGTTATCGTAGCCTTGCCCTTTGTAAATCGTGTGTTTGTTCTTAGAAGTGCCTTACCGCCTTACCCTACAGCCGTTTTTATAAAGCCATTTTTACATCAATAGACCACAGATTGCAGGGTGGGCACTGCCCAAAACCCTTGTGGTGAAACGCCTTGAAAAATTGCGGATAATGTCCACTCTACTGAAAATAGCTGGAAGACAACCGATAATTATTTCCACTTAGATATTACACTGTCGGCTTAACAATTCTCAGCATTATATTAAGTTCATCATTTCATTCCAATTGCTTAACCCCTGTGTTTAAGGGTAAAAATACTTCTAACCAAGCTCCTCCTGTTTCGGGGTGGTTGCTCGCTTTAACCGATCCTTGATGAGCTTCCACAATTTGACGAACGATCGCCAGCCCTAGCCCTGTGCCGCTGTTTGCTTGGAAAAAGTCTTGCTTCCAATTTTTTGTCGCTGTTTGGGCATTAGCGGTTTGAGGCTCAAAAGTTGGGGAGGTAATGCCAGAGATTGCAGAGGCACGTCCATCTTTTGGGGTTGCTTTCAGGGCAGCTTGGCGGGTGCGCGAAAGATCGACTCGATAGAACCGATCAAATACTTGAGGTAAAGCGGCTTCTGGAAAGCCCAAACCCGCATCAATTACTTCTAAATGAACCTGTTGATCTGTGCCCTTGGTTGCACCCGTCTGATTCGCTTGAAATACTGAAACTTGCACTCGAATGTGCTGCTGGGCGGGGCTATATTTAATGCTGTTATCTAGCAGGTTTAATAGAACTCGGTGCAGTCTGGCTTCATCCGCCAAAATTAACAGGCGATCGCAGCCCACATAATCTAACTGGATCTGCTTTTCTCGCGCTAAGGGTTCTAGGCTGAGCCAAGCCGACTGGACTAGCCGAGGAAGATCGACGGGTTTCAGGGTTAAGCGATTGGATGGATGCATTTCAAGCTGGTTAAGATCCAGCAAATCTTGTACCAATCCACTCAGCCGAATGGTTTCATTCAACAATCGATCTACCCAGTCGCGGGTGGGCGGTTCTAAGCGAGACTGCAACGTTTCAGCCACCAGTCGAATGGATGTTAGGGGCGTTTTTAGCTCGTGGGCGACATCAGAAATCCAGCGATCGCGCTGCTGTGTCAGCATGACGACCTGTTCGCGGCTTTCTAAAAATACTCCCACACAGCCATCCGGCATGGGGGAGCCATGACCCCGCAAAGGACGAGGCTGTTTCTGCGACAGTTTTGCATAATCGGAATCAACTGGATGAAACACCCATTCGCTTTGACACGGTTCTTGAGCATGGCGAGTTTGATCAATCAGGGCATCTAATTCATAGGAGCGCACGAGTTCTAATAGCAAACGCGGTCTCCCAGGAAGATAAGGCTGCATATTGAGCAGTTCACAGGCTTTGCTGTTGCAAGTCAATAGCTGATTGTCTTCGTCCACTAGCAAAAAACCAATGGGGGCGACTTGAACGAGCGATTGGAGGGCTTGCAACTCACTTTGAATTGAAAAATGGGCTTCTTGATAAGCCGCGATCGCCCGTGTGAGCCGAGAAGTAGACGAAAACGCCAGTGGGGTATCGGGTCGCCACTTTTGCACGATGCGCCACAGCCTAGCGTTGAGTCGCAGCCATCGCCATTCTAGCAATGCTAGACCCATCACTAGCCCAATCAAAACCCATACTTCCATGGCAAACCGATAAAGTGCAGCCCAAAAAATCCTTAGATTAGGGTTATCGCTATTCTAAGCTGCTTATTTGATGCGATTGCTGAACTTTACAGGCGATCGCTGCTAACTAATGAGTCCGTAAGGACGGATCTTGTGCCTGCCGAATGATTAGAGGCAGGCACAAGAGATGCCCCGATGCAACGCTTCAGCCAAAGCGATAGCCAAATCCTCGAACGGTGACTAAATATTCTGGATTGCTGGGATCACGCTCTAGCTTCTCACGCAGCCAGCGAATATGGACATCCACGGTTTTGCTATCGCCAATGAAGTCAGGACCCCAAATGCGTTCTAGCAGTTGCTCCCGCGACCAAACTCGGCGAGTATAAGTCATAAACAATTCTAAAATTTTGAATTCTTTGGGAGAGAAATTTACCTCTTCTCCCCGCACGATGACGCGGCATTCTTGAGGATACAGAATAATCTCGTCAAATTTAAGCATGGGTTGCTCTGGCTCTGCCTGAAAATGATAATGACGGCGTAGTAACGCTCGACAGCGAGCAATCAACTCTCGCATCCCAAAAGGTTTGGTCAAATAATCATCTGCGCCCACTTCTAAACCAACCACGCGATCGGTTTCACCGCCTTTCGCACTCAGCATTAAAATTGGCACATTGTTGCCTTCACGCCGCACCACGCGACACAAATCTAGCCCGTTGACATAGGGCAACATTAAATCAAGGATAATCATGTCGAATTCAGAATTGGGTTGAGTCGGGGCAAAAACTTTGCCGGAACGCAGGTCGATCCCTTCTTCTGTTTGATGCAACAAATCAAGCGCAGTGCGCCCATCTTCTGCCGCAACCACGTCGTATCCTTCTTCTGTTAAGGCGAGCGTGATGGTTTCACGAATCAGTTCTTCGTCCTCAACCACCAAAATTCGCCCCATGAGGAGTCCATTTTGAGCTTTGGTTTGATCAGCAGTCAGCGTCAGCGACATGATGGTGCTAGCTCCTATTTATCCAAGAGAATTCTACCACTGTCAGAAGTTTTAGTAAGCTCTGATACTTTTTTAATCCGTGAGTCATACTCTAAAAATAAGCTAATTTATCGGCGATCGCGCAACCGCCAAGTCACGAAAAAATGACTTATAAGGAAATGTGTCTTGGGCTTTTTGGAGAGCTAATCTGGATGGAGAATAAGTAAGTAGGCACTATATTTGTGACGCTGCCCAAAGGCTAACGCACCTAGCTTTCTGTTTGCCTGACCTGCAACGAAGACCACTCATGCAATAACGCCCTTTTGTGAGGCAAGGAACCATTATCATGCCCTGGTTTGTGAAGATTGAGGAAGGGATTGTTGATCAACCAATTTTTGACCAATATGTTCCGGCACATAAAGAATTTGTGCAAAGGCTAATTGCTAACGGGCATCAGGCGAAAACTGGCTATTGGGGCTGTCGGGGTGGCGGAATGTTGCTGTTTGAGGCATCTTGCATGGATGAGGCGCAGGCGATCATCATGCAAGATCCTCTAGTTGCGAATAAGTGCGTTCATTACAAGCTCTATGAATGGCGCGTTGTGGTTGAGTAAAAGTAGAAATTTAAGGCGTGATGCTAAGAAGCATTTTCTGGAAGCGGAATGAATTCTATTTCTTGGGGCACTTTGGCAAATCGATCTGCCTGCCAATCTTGCTTTGCTTGTTCAATGCGCTCTGGTCGGCTCGAAACAAAGTTCCACCATTTATAGCGATCGCCCAAAGGTTCACCGCCAATAATAATACAGCGAGCTTCTGTTTGGGCGTTCACTTCAACTGCGGTGTCAGGGGCTAAAATTGCCAATTGATGCGGTTCAAGCGGTTGACCATCGACTATTAAACCTGCCGTAACGCTGTAAATGGCGCGATCGCGATATTCACTGGGCAACGTGAATTGTCTTCCAGGAGATAGCTGCACATCTAGATAAACAATTGGCGAGAAGGTTTTGACGGGCGACATATAACCATAGGCTTGTCCGGCAATTAGCTTAAAAGATACGCCGTTGGCTTGCCAGGTGGGTAAATCGGCGGCTGGATAGTGGAAAAATCCAGGCTCGGTTTCTTCATCTGCTTGAGGAAGCGCCACCCAGGTTTGAATGCCATGCAGTCTTGATTCCTGACTCCGAACCGCCTCAGGAGTGCGTTCGGAGTGGACAATTCCACGCCCCGCCGTCATCCAGTTGACTGCTCCGGGATGGATTTCTTGAACGCTATTCAAACTATCGCGGTGCAGGATGATGCCTTCAAACAAATAGGTGACGGTCGCTAGATTAATATGAGGATGCGGGCGAACATCGACTCCATGACCAGGTGGAAAGACGGCAGGTCCTAAATGATCAAAAAAGATAAAGGGTCCAACCATCTGGCGATCGCGGTGAGGGAGGATGCGCCGAACTTCAAAGCCACCCAAATCTTTCACTTCCGATTCAATAATTTGAGTAATAGAATTGGGCATAACGAATTGGCTTGCTTGATTTAAGTAAAGGTTGTAATGCTGCTTTTTAGTGTAGTTCCAGGCAATGCAGGTTGGGGTGATCGAGCAGAGATTGAATTGCTTCTGCTCCAGCGCGAATTAAATCTTCGACTTGATTAGTAGGTGCATTCCCGCATCGAAGCCATACAACTTTAGGTGGGGAACCATACAAACGGCTTCTCTCGGCAAAGTCTGCATCCTGAGTCAGGATACAAAAGTCGTTTGTTCTAGCAAATTTCCATATTTCGGTATCAGTTTTTTCTGCCAGTCGATGAAATTGAACGTGACTG
>CASBQE010000235.1 GCA_949127665.1 Synechococcales cyanobacterium PMM_0083 | reverse complement strand
TTCACCCGGCATATCTGCTTAGAAACCAATCGCGAGAAGTAGGGCAGCCTAAATGGCTGATGTGGCAGGATGTTCAGACGGTGCGAACCAAGC
Organism: Synechococcales cyanobacterium PMM_0083; assembly: GCA_949127665.1. Taxonomy (GTDB): domain Bacteria; phylum Cyanobacteriota; class Cyanobacteriia; order Leptolyngbyales; family Leptolyngbyaceae; genus ULC077BIN1. The sequence continues at coordinate 7,179 of CASBQE010000235.1, read as the reverse complement.
TGGATGAGTTGCGGAGATAAGCTAATCATCTATTCACATTGCAGAGATAAAATTGCAGAGACAAGGGGCTTAAGCTTCTTATTTATGAAGCTTGCTGAAGTTTTTAGGACTGCAATTTAAACAACGGTTAGCTTCGGGTCAACCGAACCGTGCAACTTTCCCCAATTGCAACAAAAAAGGAGATGATCAACACCTCCTTTTTGCTTCAGTCGTTTAATTTCGCCGCCAATCACGAAATAGCTACAGGCTAATTACTTATTAGGTTGAGGCGTAGTTCGTAAGTAGGGCTTGATTTCGGTCACGCCCTTTGGAAACTTCTGTCTCGCTTCTTCAGTAGGAATCGTAGGCACAACGACGACATCATCGCCATCTTTCCAGTTTGCTGGAGTCGCTACGCTGTAATTGTCGGTCAATTGTAGCGAATCAACCACCCGCAAGATTTCATCAAAGTTGCGACCCGCGCTAGGTGGGTAGGTCAGGCTTAACCTCAGTTTCTTGTTAGGGTCAATTACAAAAACGGTACGAACAGTCACCTTTGCATTTGCATTGGGGTGAATCATGTCGTAAAGCTCTGACACTTTCTTATCTGCATCTGCCAAAATCGGATAGTTTACCGTCGTTTTTTGAGTTTCATTAATGTCTCCAATCCATCCAGCATGAGAGGTTGTGTCGTCTACACTTAAGGCAATGACTTTAACATTCCGCTTGTCAAATTCAGGCTTGAGTTTAGCAACTTCGCCAAGTTCAGTGGTGCAAACGGGTGTGTAGTCAGCAGGATGAGAAAAAAGCACAACCCAACTATCGGCTGCCCAATCGTAGAAGTTAATCTCTCCTTCGGAGGATTGCTGAGTAAAGTTGGGCGCTGTGTCGCCAAGGTAGAGAGCCATAACCGATTAGTTCCTTTCTGTTATCAAATTACATAATCGCTGTTTAGATCATGCCATAAACCCCGGTTCCCCAGTCGGATTCCAGATCTATTTATTTTTTGAGATGTGTGATGATGCGATCGCTCTTCTAAACCATACGTATCTCAACATCGTTATATTTCTTGATAAATTAATGCTGCTATTTCTTATAGCTAAAAGCTTCTTCCACACTCAATTGTCTTTTTACCGTTAAGAAGCACTGAAATCTGTCTATCCGCTAATCTCTTCCGCTAATCTTTATTTGTTAATCTTAATCACTTTGGTCATCACCAAATCTTACATTCTGTAGAAAATCTTCAGGAAAAAGCGATAATTTCAGACGGGACTGTTCTCAAAAAGTTATTCAGAGTTAGAGATTTATGGAAGCAAACGTCGCAAACGTCATGGAAGCAAATGCACTCCTCATTGTTGATGAAAAACCTCTTTCGCTGCGGCAATGCTTACGCTATCTGCAAATGGGCGGAAAATTGCAAGGATTTATTGGAGATGTCCTGCGTCAGTATGTTTTAGAGCAAGAGCTAGAAACCCGCGAAGGGTTAGAGATTAATTCCGCAATGGTAGAGCAGGCATCGGTTGATTTCCGCTTGCAAAATAAATTGACCGATCAGCAGTCGTTTCAAGATTGGCTAGTGCGGAATGGCACAACCTATGATTTATTCCATAGTCAGATTAAAAACAGCTTTAAGCTTGAAAAACTAAAGGCTCAGATTACTGAACCTCGTCTGCAAGAGCATTTTATTGAACGAAAGCTCATGTTAGACCGAATTGTGATGTCGCGCATTGTGGTAGAAAGCAAGGAAATGGCAGAAGAGTTGCATACCCAAATTGCTGAAGGCGGTAGTTTTGAGCAACTTGCTCGCGAGTACTCCAAAGCAGATGAGCGCGTTGCCAATGGCATGATGGGACCGGTGAGTCGCGGCACAATGCCCGATGTGCTAAGGTCGGCGCTTGAGTCCGTTGAGCCAGGAAGTGTAGTGGGTCCTTTGCCAATCGAGAACTATTGGGCAATCTTTCGCGTTGAACAATTTCTACCCGCTACCTTAGAAGATGCCCAACTCAAACAAACGATGCAAGGTGAATTGTTTGAGAAATGGCTCACTGAAAAAATCCAATCCATGACGGTTAAGCTTCAAGTGAATGAATAGCAACCTGAGTCTTTCATGATTCATTTGTTAGAGTATCGCTGTTGATGTCTTGCAAAGATCGGTCACCCTATCCCTTAAATGCGTTAGTCCAGGAACCCTCCATGATTGCAACTGATCTCACTACTAATTTGCCTTGGAATTCTCCACCGCTCAGCTTGCTAAACGCGGATCAACAGGTTCAGTTTAAGCAGAAGGCAGAAGTTCGTCGCTACGGGCTAGGAGAAGTCATTTGGGCAACTGATTCTCCTGGCATTCACAGTTATGTGCTGAAGGGTAAGGTGCGTTTGGTGCCTGAGGATGAGCAGTCTGTCATTCTAAAAGCGGGAGACTGGGTAGGAGATTTGCTGGAGTTGCCGGGTTCTTGGAAGGCGCGGGCGGCAGAAAAGGATGTGGTTTTGGTGAGTTGGCGAACTGATCTATGGCAGGCGATCGCCACTCCCCCATTAGAGAGTTACTGGGCATCCCATCGGATACGGCTACAGCCTAAAACAAATGATGCCCCTCAGCCGGTCTCTGGCTTTCCTTTCGTGGCAGCCGTAAATACTCCTGCTGCCTGTCTGACGATGGCAGCCAATCATTTGCAAATTTCTACCAGCTTGGATTGGGTGCAACGGCAACTGTCTAGTCAACGTCCAGCCGATGTGATTGAAGCGGCTGAAAAAGTAGGATTGCAGTTACGCCATATCGATCTCCGCAGTAGTCAAGGGATTGATTGGACAGGATTGCGCCGATTGGAGTATCCCGTCCTGATGATGTGGCAAGACCAAGATACGGCATCGTCAACGTTTCAAAACAATGGATCTAAGGGATCGGCTCATTGGGTGGTGGTCTACAGCACGAAGGGCGATCGCCTGATTATTGCAGATCCCCTTAATCCAAATAGAACCTGCGAAAGCATTCCCCGATCAACTATCCAAACCGTTTGGGATGGTCAACTGTGGCAGATTGAAACGATTCAAAAGCAAGAACGCTTTGGCTTGTCTTGGTTTTTGCCAGCCGTCTGGAGATATCGCCGCCTGCTCAGTGAGGTGTTGCTAGCCTCTTTTACGCTGCAAATCTTGGGTTTGGCAGGTCCAATCATTACCCAAGTCGTGATTGATAAGGTGATGGTGCAGGGCAGTCTATCCACCTTGGATGTGATGGCATTTGCGTTCTTAGCAGTGGCATTTTTTGAAGCATTCCTGGGAACATTGCGACTGTTCGTCTTTACCCATACGGCACGACGGCTCGACCTTAGCCTTTCGGCTCAGCTTTTTCGACATCTAATGCGGTTGCCTTTATCTTACTTTGAGGCACGACGGGTTGGCGACACGGTTGCACGAGTGCAAGAGCTAGAAAATATTCGCAGCTTCCTCACAGGCACCGCAATGACCGTAGTTTTAGACGCAGTTTTCGCTAGCGTCTACCTGACCGTCATGTTTTATTACAGTGTCACCCTCACCTGGGTGGCGCTAGCAGTATTACCTCTGTTCGCCGCTCTGACTATTATTGCAACACCCATTTTGCGAGGATGGCTCAACGAAACCTTTAACCGCAGTGCCGATAGTCAGTCATTTTTAGTGGAGACTGTGACAGGCATCCACTCTGTTAAAGCCCATACAGCAGAGCCGGTTTCGCGGGAACGCTGGGAAGGGCTATTTGCCAGATTCATTCGCACCAGCTTCAAAGCTTCCACGACTTCTAACATCAGTGGCAACATTGCAGATTTCCTGACTAAACTTTCTTCCGTGCTAATCCTGTGGTTTGGGGCAAAGCTGGTGATTGAGCAAAAGCTGACGATTGGTCAACTCGTTGCCTTTCAAATGCTTTCCGGTCGCATGACGGGACCCTTGCTGCGATTGATTCAGCTTTGGCAGACGCTTCAGCAAGTGCTGCTTTCAGTCGATCGCATTGGCGATATTCTTAATACTGCCCCGGAAGCAGAATCGGGCACTGGTTTGGTGCTGCCGCCATTGCAAGGGCAAGTCGTGTTTGATCAAGTCTTTTTCCGCTACCATCCCAATCAGGAACCAGTATTACGAGGAATTTCCTTTACAGTTGAGCCGGGAATGCTCGTTGGCGTAGTTGGTCGGAGCGGCTCTGGAAAAAGCACTCTTTCTAAGCTAGTTCAGCGGCTTTATCCAGCGGAATCTGGACGCATTTTGGTAGATGGATTCGATATTAAAAGTGCTGACTTAGTTTCTTTGCGGCAACAAATTGGTGTGGTCTTGCAAGAAGACTTTATGTTTAATGGCACTGTTTTTGACAATATCAGCCTTGGAAATCCTAACGTGACAGCCGAACAGGTTGTTGAGGCGGCTCGGTTAGCGTCTGCCCATGACTTTATCAGTGATCAAGTCCATGGGTATGAAACCAATATTGGGGAACGAGGCACAGCCCTATCGGGTGGGCAAAGGCAGCGGCTAGCATTGGCGCGGCTGTTTCTTTCACAGGCTCCAATTTTGGTGCTTGATGAGGCAACTAGCGCTTTGGATAGTGAGACCGAGCAGCAAGTTTTACAAAGTTTGCAGCGGGTTTCAGTAAATCGCACTGTTTTTCTGATTGCTCACCGATTTGCACCTTTGAAAAAAGCAGATTTGATTTTGGTGCTGGAGAAAGGAGTGCTAGTAGAGAAGGGCACTCATGATGATCTGCTTAAGAGTAAAGGGCTGTACTGGTCGCTTTATCAAAGACAACAAGCGGCTGTTTAGAGAAATTGTCTTGAACGGAAAGGGCGATCGCAACCTGTAAATTCTCAGCGGTCAACCTCAAGAAACTAGGATATGGTTTCAACCCTTTCTAGTGAGATTTGTATAAAATGCTGATTGCCTTCAGTAAAACCCACGATTTTTTTAAGCCAATTGGCGGTTTTTGTAAAGTTGTGTAAAGTATGTATGCCGAGATCAACTCATAGGGCATCATAGCAATGCCAATTGATGGGGTGATAAGCCGCGATGCCTGACAGTATTGGAAATACCCTAAATACCGCTAGTCCGATTTTTTTAGGTATAAACACAAAGACATTTGCCGACTCAGTGGAGTTTGGCGACAACGATTACTACACCTTCACGCTGAACAAAAGTAGCAGTTTCAACCTTGCTCTAACAGGGCTAGCCGATAACGCAAATGTTGCTATTTTGGATTCTAGCGGCGCGATCGTGTCTGTTAGCGGTCTTCCGCTTCAGTCGCTTAACCAAGGATCTTTGGCTGAAACGATCAACACCGTTTTGCCTGCAGGTAAGTATTTCATTCAGGTATTTCCGGGTCCCCCAGTTGACCCCACCAACGCCGCCAATAGCACTCCAAGCACGAACTATACCCTCAGCATTCGCAGTGATACGGGTGTTCGCAGTGATATAACTTGGCGCAACTATTCGACGGGTGCCAATGAAATCTGGAGACTAGATGGAACAACTTTTCTTGGAAACAATTCCCTTGGATTTACTGTTCCAGATGTTCTGTGGGAAAGCTCAGGTATCGCTGATTTCAACGGTGATGGGATTGATGACATTGTTTGGCGCTATTCCGGCAGCAACAATCCCACTTACCCACTGGGTTCTCAGTTGTTTTGGCAGTTAGATTCTAATGGCCAGGTAGTTAGCGAGGTACCCCTTCCAATTCAGCCCAATCCCAATATCTTTATTGGAGGGGCAGGTAATCTGAATGGTGATGCCACACCGGATCTTATTTTTCAAAATGCTGCAACTGGAGAGGTTAGTTTTTGGCTGCTAGATTCATCGTTTTCTGTCATTGCTGACATCTCGTCAAACCTGTTTCTTGCTCCTGGCTGGCGCATTGAGGGAGTTGATGATTTCAATAATGACACCATATCCGATGTGTTTTTTCACAACTCAATTTCTGGGCAAAATGCAGTTTGGCTTCTGAGTGGAGCTTCTGCGCCTACATCTATCAATTTTCTGCCGACCTCGGCACCCTTTGAAGTGCTGCAAGGTGCAGGCGACTTTAATGGAGATGGACAGGTCGATCTCCTAGTCCGTAATTACTCTACAGGCGGAAATGAGGTCTGGCTGTTTAATAACGTGGCTAATGAGTTAGTCCGGACTGATGTTATTCCAATTCTTGGCGTACCTGATTTGAACTGGGTTGCGCTAGCTTCATCTGGGCGATCGCTTCCTGTCGTCCAGCAGGATGCAGCCGGAAATAGTCTAGGGGCATCTCTCAATATAGGCACCTTGAATGGAGATGGAATTTACCGTGATAGCATCACCACGAGCGATGCAGATGATTACTATAGATTCTCGGTAAATGGGCAGTCGCTAGTTGGCTTAAACCTAAACGGGGTAGGAGGTGGCTCTCTATCAGGCAACTTAGATGTCCAGATTCTTAACAGTGCCGGGGGAGTGATCGCCTCGTCAACAAATGCCTCTGGAGCTTCAGAGATCTTGGCGAATTTGAGTCTCTCTGCCGGGACTTACTATATTCGAGTCTTTGCTGGCGGGGCTGGAGCAGTTAGCCCTTATGAATTAAGTGTGCAGGCAAACAGTCCGCCAGTGTTGGTTTCTAGCGGTCCACTTCTGGTGAGTGAGTCATCATCGCAAACCATTAGCAATACCTTACTGCTGGTAACAGATGCAAACAATTCGGCGATTCAACTGACCTATCAGCTAGCGGCTGCACCCAACATTACTAATGGCAGTTTGCTGCTCAACGGGTCAGCGATTAACACAGGTAATCTCTTTACTCAACAAGATATTAATCAGGGAAGGTTAGTCTATCAGCAGAACGCTAGTGAAGGAGCCTTGACAGATCGATTTATCTTTGGGGTGTCTGATGGTCAGGGTGGCACGATTCCGAATACAACCTTCAGTATTAATATCGTTCCAGTCAATGACCCACCTGTTTTGGTCTCATCTGCTGGTATTACGGTATCAGAGGGATTTGCGACTACGCTTAGCAGCGGTAATTTGCTAGTCACCGATGTAGAGCAAGCTGCGCCGCAAATTCTCTACAGTTTGAACAGTTTGCCCGCCAGGGGAACGTTGCTACTGGATGTTTTGGGTGGAGCGCAGCCGCTCACCTTGAATAGCACTTTTACTCAGGCAGATATCACTAGCAACAGGCTCGTCTATCAGCATGATGGCAGTGAGACTTCCGGTTCCGGTGGATTA
>CASBQE010000234.1 GCA_949127665.1 Synechococcales cyanobacterium PMM_0083 | reverse complement strand
TCTGGATTCTCGCTAGCAATAGGCAAAGGAACCCTAAACTTGATATATTGATTGTTCGTATGGCGGCATGGCCAAGTGGTAAGGCAGAGGATTGCAAATCCTTTACCCCCAGTTCGAATCTGGGTGCCGCCTTTAGATATATGTCATATCGGTCTTCCCGCCAATATTCCCAGTACCACAAGAAATAACCTTTACAGTTTGACTGGATGCTGTCCATAGAAGGGGAGGACTTCCGACCAGTGGGGACGCGATCCGTGGTTCCAGCTAGCTTGGGCGATTTCTGAAATGCTGGTGACATAGCGCCCCAAGCTTCCTTCAGCACTAATTAGGTGGTAGCTAAGATCTTGCTTTTTCAGTAGATTTTCCCAGGCTTCCAAAGTCATCACTGCATCCGGCAAGATTTCAATCAGTTGGTTTTGCTGACGATCGCTCTGGTAAATTGCTCCAAACACTTCACCACGTTGGGCTGGCATTTGCACAGCAATATTCATTGAGTTATTTAATGTTTTCGCAGCGTCCCAAGCGATCGCCGCCAAGGTTGAGATGCCAAAAAGAGGAATGTCAAGCTGTTGCGCTAAGGTTCGAGCCGTGACAACCCCGATCCGGGTGCCAGTAAAGCCGCCCGGACCTTTTGCTACAGCAAGAAACGCCAAATCTTGCCAGGTTTGGGGCGGCAAAAAATCTACTAGATAGGCATGGAGCAGCATTGAGGTGTCGCGTCCCAAATCCCATACCTGATGGCGACATTCTCCGTTGGAGTGGGCGATCGCCAATCCTAATTCGGGGGTGCTGGTATGGAGAGCAAGAGAATAGGGCGTGACGAGTGGCGAGTGGCGAGTGGCGAGTGGCACTAAGCTTAGGAAGAATTACAGAACAGTTATACGGTTTTTTGGGAAGTAGTGCGTTGCAGGATAACCATTTCGGAGCCGACAACGGGGCTACGGGCTAGCAGGTTGCCTTCTGGATCGGTCAGTTCCAACTTGACGAAACTAAGCTGTTGAGCGCGGTTTAGCATTTCGTTGGCGAGTTTGTTTTGCTGAGCTTGTGCCAAGGTATACCAATCATCGCCTACTTTGACGGTCAGAAGGCTACTGCGAAAGTTTGCCTGCACGGATTGGATCAGCCCACTCACATAGTGATTGCTGACATCGGCAACCTGATCTTGAATTCGGGCGATTAGCGTTTGCTCTGGCGTGAGTTTCAGCGGTGGCGGTGTGGGCTTGGGCACAGGAGTGTTTGTGGGACTGGGAGCAGGTTTTGCAGGATTGATGATTGCGTCAGGAGTCTTTTCCGTCGGCGCTAACAGGGTTTGTTTAGGACGTGGCTCGGTGGCTATTGCGTCAGGGGGCGGCTTCACCACGGGCTGATCGGTTAGCACCAATTTGTCTTTGCCATCTGTCGGTTTAACTGGAGCAGAGGCAGGAGGCGCAGTGGCAACCTGAGTGGGTGATTGGCTGAAAATCAAGGAGGAAGTTGTCCACAGGGTCAGCAGCAGCACCCCTGAGATCGCCCCACTCAGCATTAAATCCGATAATCGCCTGAGTGAACGAGGCAACAGCGATCGCGTTAGATCTAACACCGATCCCCAAACTCCTCGATGCCGTCGGGGTGCTCCTGATTGAGGTAAGCCTGAGGATGGAGAGGGCTTTGCTTCTAAACGGGAAACTAGAAATTCGAGCGATCGAATGGTTGCTTTCAGAGTTTTGATGGTTTGCTCTTTCAACGCTGGCTGAATTTCTGTCTGCCAGTATTTTTGAAATCGCTGCCAACGGGTAGTTTGCTTGGCGGCAGTCGAAGTCCTTAAGGTGACGCGAGAAGAACGTTTTAAGGAGGAAGAACTTTCAGCAGCTAGCTCAGTTTTTTCTGCTGATACTTTTGCACCGGCGACCGGCTGATTATCGCCCTCTGTATCAACCAATTCCCAAACATCTTCTGAAACGGAAGGATTTTTACTTATACTCCTTTTTGATTCGGCAATAGTTTCTGGATCGCTGAAGGTTTCCCCTGCCGCTGGCAACGCTTGGGAATCAGAATTGGTTGGTTCAAGAATAGGATTTTCCTGCGACATAGCTTTCTCTGCGATCGCGCATTAACCTTAGGATGAGAGCCAGAGCGCTCTAATCACTGCTGCCTCAGTGGCTTACTCTACCATTTCCTGCACTCCCACAACTCTATGCGCGATTCGTTAAACGTTAGCGAAGCTTTCCACAGGACTCCCTATGGGAATCGCGAGGTGCCTGCTAATTCGATTTTAGAAGCCGTCATGCTTCAGATTAAACCGGGCACAGCCAGCGCATTTGAAGCGGCATTTCGCCAAGCGTCTCCCATCATTGCCAGCATGAAAGGCTATTGCGGACATGATCTGCATCGCGGACTGGAAACGCCTGGAAAATATTTGTTGTTGGTGCGATGGGAAACCTTAGAAGACCACACCATTGGGTTTAGAGGCTCACCAGACTATCAAGCCTGGAAGCAACTTCTCCACCATTTCTACGCGCCGTTTCCCGTCGTGGAACATTTTGAACTGGTTGTGCCATTCGGTGCTCTGTAAGGTCAAAATTGTCAAAAGATTTGCTGGTTGTAGAGCGGCAAGTTTGGGCAAGTCATCTGAACTGCAATTGTCAGCTCAAGCTTTTGAATAGCACCCTGCCGGGTACTGTGGATGACTGGATGCAACGTTTAGCTTTGAATAGTCGAAGGAGTCATTGCTGGAGGTTGTAGTTTGCACTCAGTTCAGCAGAATCATAGTCATCAAGAATTTAAACTCTCATCGACTGAGGCTAAGGGTGCTTTCAAGCTGAAATTAGCTGCAACTAAACTCGGCGAAATTGTCCTTTTCATAGTCCGACGTGTTGGCATTTGCAAGAAGCCACACCTAACTTTACCCAGGAGAAATGTAATGAATCCAATTTTGTATTGGAATGAAGTCGCACTCGAAGCCAATCGTGTGAGTCATACAAATGGTAAGAACGAGCAAACTGGTCCTACCCTGAGTTCTCGCGCTTTGGCGATCGCTCACCTAGCAATGTATGACGCTTACGCAGGGGTGCGGGGTAATCCATCCACTCCCGTCAACTTATCTCCCTATCTTCCTGGCTTGCCGACTCCACAACCCAATGCCTCAGCCGATGCGGCTGTTGCTGCCGCTGCCCATGCTACGTTGTCTAGTTTGTTTCCCAGTCAAAAGTCCTTCTTTGATCTGAAACATACTCAAGCAGGTTTACAAGGAACTGGCTTACAAGAAGGACATGAATTTGGTCTTTTGGTAGCACAGAAAATGCTACAGAAGCGGCAGGATGACCCTAGTGCTAGTGATGATGGCTATGCTGCATCAATGGCTCGTGGCGCACATCGTCCTGATCCGGATAATAGTCAAGGGTTTAATGCTCCTTTCTATGGCGCAAATTCAAGATGTTTTGCTGTGACCGATCGCCATGAGTTGAATGTTCCACCACAGCCAGGAAGTTCTGAATATCTCACCGCTCTACGACAAGTACGCGGCAAGGGGATTGCACCTGAATTGATGGGAACTTTGCCTCCAGGTCTGGCTCCTCGGACTGCAAATGAAACGCTCATCGGCATTTACTGGGGCTATGACGGTGCGGCTGGATTGGGAACCCCACCACGTTTGTACAATCAAATCGTCCGTGCTGTGGCGATCGAGCAGAACAACATCGATCCAAACAACAGTGTTGATAAAAATGCCCGTCTCTTCGCTCTAGTGAATGCTGCGATGGGAGATGCGGGTGTTTTATCGTGGGATCAAAAATACATCCATGATTTATGGCGACCCGTCGTTGGCATTCGAGAAGCTGACCCGTCTTTGGGTCCAACAGGCGTTGGCAATAATGTCCTCTCCGCCGATTCTGACCCCTCTTGGTTACCACTAGGAGCACCGAACACGAATTCTACTGGAAAAAACTTTACCCCACCCTTCCCAGCCTATCCTTCTGGACACGCTACTTTCGGGGCAGCCGCGTTGCACATCACCCGACTGTTTTATGGCGTAACCAGTCGCAGCAATGACAACTTGTTCAATGATCTGACCTTTGTCTCCGATGAGTTCAATGGCATTAACCGAGACAACAAGGGCGCGATCCGACCCAAACACGTTCGCAATTTTCCAGGCGGGCTATGGCAAATGATTGTAGAAAATGGACTCAGCCGGGTCTATTTGGGAGTGCATTGGGTATTTGATGCGTTTGCACCAGATAGCATGGGCAATCCCGATCTCTCTCAGAATATCGGTGGTGTTCCACTTGGGATTACGATCGCTGAGGACATTTTCAACAATGGGCTGAATCTATCGAATGTGGGTCCTCGGAATTAGAACTCTTTGCTAAAGTAATCTAAATCCAAGTGCTAGTTAAGGGGGAGGTTTTATGTATCGAAGCCTTCCCTTTAAATTTAGAAACCTGACTAATTAGATGATTGATGTATTGCTTTTCTGCTCAACCAATCGTTGATCTGAAGGCTGCAATTTCTTCCGCGATCGCTCTATTGAATTTGGTTTAATGCCGCGATCGCGTCAGCAAGTGATGTAGGAATGAAGTCTGCGTCTGGGGTTGAGATTGCTATCATCTATGAGTAGCAGTAGGGGTAATAACGTGACGAGTGGGAAGATTCGTGAGTTGGTGCAATATGTCACCAATGCTCAAGGTGAACCAACAGGCGTATTAGTTCCTCTAGATGTTTGGGAAGATCTTCTGAAATCGTGGCAGGCTTTTGCAGATGAGCTTGGGCAAGCTGATGAAGCAGAACCTAAGGCGCAAATTCTAGCCGATTTGAAGGACGCTCTTCGTCAAGTAAAATCAGGACAAACGTTTCCGATCGCTGAACTATGGGATGGAATTGATGTCTGACAATTCTGCTGTTGAGGTTCGATTTACGCTACCGTTTAAGCGTCGGTTGAAATCTCTCTCCAAGCGTTATCGTCAGATTCAGAAGGATATTCAACCCATTATTGATCAGCTTCAGACCGGAAACCGTGTTGGCGATCGCATTGCTGGAACAACAGATAACGTTTTCAAAGCGCGGGTAAAAAATAGTGATATTCCCACCGGAAAAAGTGGTGGGTATCGCTTGATTTATCAGTTGGTGTCGCCGCAGTATGTCTTGCTACTAATCATTTACGCTAAGTCTGATCAAGCAGATGTGTCTGCCGCAGAAATCGAATCTGCAATTGAAGAAGTCATGCAAGAACCTTAAATCTGTGGTTTATGAGTAGTGCGCGATCGCTCTATTGAATTTGGCTCAAAGCCGCGATTGATTTCTTTGCAACCTCATCCGGTAAAGGGACATAGCCTAAGTCTGAGGCAAACTTTTGTCCGTCGGTGAGTCCCCATTGCAGAATGTCGCGCAGTGCTTTCGCTTTGGTGGGGTCAGCATATTTTTGGTATGCCAATATCCAGCTATAGGTGACTAGCGGGTAGGAGTTAGCTCCATCAGGGTCGGGAACGGAGCCGCGCAGATCGTCGGAAAGCTGGATGGTAGATAATGCCGCTCGAACGGTTTCATCGATAAGGGACACGAACTGATTGGCTTTATTTTGCAGGATTGCGATCGCCAGCCCTAGCTGTTTTGCGAAAGCATATTCCACATAGCCAATCGTCCCCGTTGCCTGCTGAATCTGGGCACTAATTCCCGCATTATCCTTAATGCCTGTGCCCGTGAGCCATTGCACACTTAAGCCTGTGCCGACCTTTTCTTTCCACTCTTTGCTGATGGCGCTTAGGTGAGCCGTAAACGCTGCCGTGGTGCCGCTGCCGTCTGAGCGATGCACCGTTGTAATCGGCTGGTTGGGCAAGGTCAGTTTTGGATTTAAGGCTTGCAGTTTGGGATCATTCCAGTTTGTAATTTTGCCCAAAAATATATCAGCTAGCAACTCACGGGAGAGCTTTAATCCAGTGACACCAGCCAGGTTATACACCACCGCAATGCTGCCAGCCGTCGTGGGAATTAACACAGATCCATTTTTCACCTTGGCAAGTTCGGCATCCGTCGGGGTAATGTCGCTGCCGCTAAACTCAGTAGTGCCAGCAATAAATTGCTGAATTCCGGCGGCGCTGCCAATCGGTTGATAGCTCACCTGCACATTGGAATTGATCCGGTTATATTCGCTGAACCATTTTTGATACAGATAAACCGGAAAGGTTGCTCCGGCTCCATAAAGCGATACGGGTGAGCCGCTTTGGGTTGTCGCAGGATAGGGCGTTGGCGAGATTTCGGGTGGTCTTGCTGATTGAGATTGACAGGCTTTTAGCCCTAGAGCCACGATCGCGATCGCACTCAAAAACTCTCGACGAGACGATAACTTAGACACCACAGATACCTCAACACGCGATCGTCTAGATTTTACGATGCGGTGGCGAATCTAAATAATCAGATCCCATATTAACGAGCCACGACACTGGGTTCTTTTTCGGTCGGCATTGAAGCGCCAGAGTCAGGAGGATGAGGTCGTTTGGTGACGCGATCGCTCAAGTTCGTAATCACAATATATAGAATCGGCACCACCAGCAAACTTAGGAAGGTTGCCACCAGCAATCCGCCAAAAACTGCCGTTCCCAAAGAAATTCGGCTAGGAGCGCCTGCACCCGATGCCACTGTTAACGGGTAAAAGCCCAACAACGAGGCAAACGAGGTCATTAAGATTGGGCGCACGCGATCGTGAGAGGCTTCAATCACGGCTTTTGTCACCGACAATCCCTGCTCTCGCAGTTGGTTGGCAAACTCCACAATCAAAATCGAGTTTTTACTTGCCATGCCAATCAGCATCACCAGTCCCACCTGGCAATACACATCATTTGGTAACCCTCGCAGCGATTGAGCCGCTAGCGCCCCTAAAATTGCCAGCGGCACCGCCAGCATAATGATCATCGGATCAATGAAGTTTTCATACTGGGCGGCTAGCACCAAAAACACAAAGACCAGCCCCAAGCCAAAAATAATCGGAGCCAAACCGCCCGATTCCACTTCTTCTAGCGCAGTGCCTGCCCACTCGTAGCCAAAACCGGGGGGCAAGGTTTGATCTGCCAGAGTTTGCATGGCTTTGATGCTGTCGCCAGAACTGACACCGGGTGCCGCACCGCCCGAAATTTCGATCGCCCGAAACAGGTTAAAGTGCGTAATAGTCTGTGCGCCCGTCGTGGGTGTCACCGTCACCAAACTGCTTAAGGGCACCATTTCGCCCTCACCCGATCGCACATATAAACTGCCAATATCGCCTGGATTCGCTCGATAGGCTTGGTCTGCTTGCACATAAACCCGGTAACTACGCTGTCCTAAATTAAAGTCGTTCACATACTGCGAACCGAGCGCCGTCTGCAAGGTATTAAAAATCGTGTCCACTGGAATTCCCAGTGCTTTCGCCAAATCCCGGTTCACATCCACTTTAAACTGAGGCGTACTGGCGGCAAACTGCGTAAACACGCGCTGCAAGCCTGTTCCAGGTGCATTTGCTTGCCCAATCAACTGCTGAGCCGACTTGAGCAAATCCTGAATGTCTGCACTGCCGCGCCGATCCTGCATTTGAAATTGAAAGCCGCCAAAGCTACCCAGCCCTCGAATTGCAGGCGGATTGACTGGCAGCACTCGCGCTTCTGTAATCATGCTGACTTTGCCAAATACCTTGCCAATAATAGCTTGGGCTGACTGAGCGGCACCGTGCCGTTCCTTCCACGGTTTGAGCGTGGTAAAAACAACGCCCGTGTTGGCGGTGTTGCCGCTAAAGCCAAAGCCCCCGATCGCAAAGGTGCCCACCACTTCGGGAAACTCTTTCTGATCCAGAATAATCTTCTCGACTTGGGCAATCACTTTGTCGGTGTAGTTCAGTGAAACGCCCTCCGGTGCCTGAATAATCGTGATGAAGTAGCCTTGATCTTCTTCGGGCAAAAAAGCTTGGGGCACCTGCATATATAACCAGGCAGTTGCACCGATCAACAGCACGAACAGCCCGATCACCACCATTTTGAAGTGAACCAGCCATGTTAGAAGTCGAATGTAGCCCTGACGGAAGTGATCGAATAACCGATTGAACCCGTTAAAAAAACAGGCAAGAAATCGAGGTGGACGTTGCCCCGCACGCAGCAAGATTGCTGACAAGGCAGGCGTGAGCGTCAGCGCCAAAAAGGTAGAGATGAAAACGGAGAACGCGATCGTCAATGCAAACTGCTTATACAGTGCGCCCGTTGTGCCGGGAAAAAATGCTACTGGCACAAACACCGCCATCAACACCAGCGATGTGGCAATCACCGCGCCCGTTAGTTCTCGCATCGATTCAGACGCAGCCTCTTTAGGGTTCATCCCTTTCGTTTGAATCAGACGGCTAATATTTTCCACGACCACGATCGCGTCATCCACCACCAGACCCGTTCCTAAGGTCAAGCCGAACAGGGTCAGGCTATTGATTGAAAAGCCAAATGCTTTGACAAACCCAAAGGTGCCAATCAGCGACAGCGGGATCACAATTGTGGGAATTAATGTGGTGCGCCAATCTTGCAAAAAGACAAAGATCACCAGCACAACTAGAAGGATTGCCTCCAACAGCGTTTTCTGAACTTCTGCCAAGGATTCATCCACATAAAGTGTGGTGTCAAACGCCACCTGATATTTCATACCGGGCGGAAATGACTGCGCCAGTTTCTCCATTTCCTTTTTGACCCCTTTCGCCACCTCAAGCGCGTTGCTGCCCGGAGCCGGAAACACGCCTAACCCCACTGCATCTTTGCCGCGAAACCGCAAAAAGCTGCTGTAGTTTTCAGCGCCCAGTTCTGCCCGTCCCACATCGCTCAGCTTAATCAGCGTTTTGCTAGTTGGATCAGCCTTAATCACCACATTTTCAAACTCAGAGGCATCTTTCAAGCGCCCCACTGCTTGCAGGTCAATTTGATATAGCTCATCCTTTGGCGAGGGCGATTGTCCGACTCGTCCCGCCCCCACTTGAATGTTCTGTTCTCTTAGGGCTGCCACCACATCCTGTACAACCAAACCGCGCGATGCCAGTCGTTCTGGATCGAGCCACAGCCGCATGGAATAGCGCCGTTCGCCAAAAATCCGCGCTTCGCTAACTCCATCAACCCGCTTCAGCGCATCCCCAATGTATAGATCAGCATAGTTGCTTAAAAAGATGTTGCTGTACTCTTTGTTTTCGGTATACAGCCCGATCGCCAGCAAAATATTATTCGACTGCTTACTCACCCTAACTCCGGTTCTCTGCACCGTGTCAGGTAGTTGGGACTGCACCGAGGAAATGCGATTTTGCACATCCACTGCTGCAATGTCCTTATTGCGAGTCGATTCAAATGTCGCGGTGATAGTGCTGGAACCATCGTTGCTGCTGGTGGAGTTCATGTAGCGCAACCCCTCCACCCCGTTGATTTGCCGTTCCAAAATCGTGGTGACGGCACTTTCAACCACCTCGGCACTGGCTCCAGGATAGTTTGCACTTACCTGCACTTGAATCGGGCTGATATCGGGAAACTGATCGACGGCTAATCCTGGAATGGAAATTGCCCCAATCAGCAAGATAATCAGTGAGCAGACAATGCTGAAAACTGGTCGCTTAATAAAAAAGTCAGCCATAGGAGTAGGTGCTAGGTTTGGGGTTTTGGGCGTTGGGTTTCAGGTTTCAGGCTATAGAAAGTTTTGAGTTTTGAGTTTTGAGTTTTGAATTCAACATTCGCCACCTGACTCCCAAAACCTGACACCTGATCCTAATTCCCTGCGGTTGTTTCTGCGATCGCGCTACATTCCGACAGGTTCAAAATGCCAGAAACGACAATTTGTTCGCCGGGTTTGAGTCCTGTTAAAACGTTGTAGCTGTTGCCCTGAATGCTGCCCAGTTTAACGAGCCGCTGACGGGCAACGAGGGCGGGTGGTTTTCCGGCGGGGGCACCGGGTGGTGCTGCTTGAGCCGCTTTGCTGAGAATTTCTTTGCAGGTATTATCGGGCGCTTGGGCAACAAAGATAAAGTTTTCTCCACCTAAGCGAGAAATGGCGGAGGAAGGAACCAAAATTCCGGGGATCGATCGCCAAACCACCCTGGCACGAGCAAACTGCCCATCTCGTAATTTACCTGAGGAGTTATCAAAGGTTGCCTTTGCCAAAACGCTCTGAGAGAGGCTATCAGACTGCGGCGAAATAAAACTAATCTGTCCTCTGCTCAACACTTTTGCTTGGGCATCAGTTAGCTCAACGGGTAGCCCAGTTCGCAGATCAGCGGCTTTTTCCAGGGGAATGGATAGCTTCAAATCCAGAGATTCATTTTGGGTCACGGTCGTCAGCGTGTCTTTAACTTCAACAATCTGCCCCAGCCGCACGGGAATATCACCGACTACGCCAGCAAACGGGGCAGTAATAGTCGTGTCTTGCAGTTGAGCAGTGTTGAGATCGGCATTTGCCTGTGCCTGTTGTAGCCCAGATTCAGATTCGGCAATGCTGGCTTTGGCGGATTGAATGCGCTGATCGATCGCCCTCAGTTCTGAAACTGCTTTGAAGCGATCGCGCGCGGTTCGGTCTAATAGCTGCCGTGCCAATGCGCCTTCTTTGACTAAGGATGAGATCCGCCGATATTCCTGGTTTTGCAGGTCTACTTCAGCTTGCTTGGCAATCCGATCTGCCTGAGTTGCCTGAAGCTGCGAAACGGCACTAGAGCGAATCGCACGGGCAGAATTGACCGCTGCCAACCCACTCGCAACTTGCGCTTCTCGCTTATCGGGCTTCAGTTGGATCAACGGATCTCCTGCCTGGACGCGATCGCCCGACTTCACCAAAATGCCGCTGATGCGCCCCGTGATTTCTGGCTTCAGAATGACTGATTGTAAAGACTCTAGCGACCCAACATACTCTGAAGATTCTTTCACAGTAGCCGTTTGCGTGATTCCGAGCTTAACTGGGATGCCTTGGGGCTTACCTGCGCTTGCCCCTTTCATGGCTGCTGCTTGGCTAGCCTGCCACCAACGCCAACCAAATCCCAAGCCCAACAGCAACAGTAAAAGTCCACAGATCGCTAGCCAGCGGTTAGTAGATGATTTTGAACGTGAGGGCGATCGCGCACCAAGGGTCGAAGGGGAAACCTCGCGCTCTTGAGCTTCAACAGGATCAGAATATTTAGACGAAGGAACAGACATTTATATACCTCGCTTGAGCTTATCTACTACCTGCGCCATACCACAACCCTAAGTTTATATAAACCATCTGCCTACCCTCTAGAGATAGACCTGATTGGTTGAGATCATGCTCTCATAAAGAAATCCTATAGTTAAGTGAGAGAAGTGCAGCTTTAGCTAATGTAATTTAGCAACTAAGCCGAAGGGTAAAGGCTGAAGGCAAAGGGCAAAAGAAGGCATTAATTTTCGGCATTCCCTCGTCTCCCATTGCCGATGTATGAATTTAAACCTAAAAAAATCAGGGCGATCTGCAAAGATCGCCCTGAAATTAGTTCAACTATCCAGACCTAAAAGCCTTAACTACAGCGTTTTTTCGAGTTCTGCTTTCATGCGTTCTAGGGTCGCGTTCATTTGGTCAAACATTTGTTGAGGAGTCATCCCAAACTGACCCAGTTGAGTCCGCAACTGTTCAACGGTCATTTGCGCCATAAAGTCTTCCGATAGCTCAAACCGTTTCATAAAAATCCGGTAGCGATCCATCATGGCTTCCATCTGGTCGATGAACATTTTCTTGCCTTCGCGATCGAACTTACCGTAGCTGCTGCCTAGCTGCGTGAGGGATTGATAATCCTCAAACAGCAGCTTTGCCTCTTGTTGAACAATGTCAGAATCAAAAAATCCCATCGCTTTAAACCAATTTTTAATGAATTCAGAAAAGCAAGGTTTCTGAGTGCTGGTGTTTAATTATTCTAAGGCGATCGCTGACCCTAGGTTAAGTAGGGGTTTCACCACTCTGTCATAGCGGTTATTTCCCCGATCGCAAAAAGCCAAATAATCCACCGCGCTTTTGTGGTGTAGCCGCCTGATTCACTAAAGCTTTTTTACCATTTGTTTGTGGCTGAATGGCAGCCGGAATCACAATGCCTGCTTGAGATGCATATTTAATCACTAAAGGATCACTAGGATTTAGCTCTAGTGCCCGCTTGAGATGCGCTCTTGCATAGCCCTGATTCTTTTGCCGAAGGTAAGCCACGCCTAATAGGGAGTGATACTCGCTCTTATCACCCTTAAGCTTGATGGCATCTTTCAGTTCGTTAACCACTTCCGCCCAGTTGCTATTTGTGGCGTACTGCCTCGCACGGCGGTAGTGGCGCTGGTCGTAGCTTTCGGTCACCACTTCAGGAGTAACCGGATTGGACATAATGTTGAAGGGCTTTGCTTCAGCAGCGGCGATGATGCCAGAGCGTTTTTCGCGAACACCCATATCGCCCAACTTAAGCTGTAGATAAATCAGATTTAACTCACCCAGTTGCTCTGTTGTGGATTCAAACTGGTCGATATTTTGATATTGACCCTCTGCAAGTTTGGCGATCGCTTGCTCATAAAAAACATCCACCGCGCTAACAGCACACTCAAGTAACTGGCGTGCAACCTCGCTTTCGGGCGCGATCGCTCCATTTCGCTTATTCAACACGCGCACTTTAATCCGAAGATTGGCAACGCTTTCATTGCGATCCTTCTCAACCTTTAATTGTTTGTAAGCAGGATTAACTAGGCTTGCCAACAGTTGCGTCGCCAACTCTTTTGCGTCACCGTGTTCTAGCCCAAAGCGATCGGGGTGCAGCAGTTTGGCAATATCTCGGTAGCGTTTAAGCACACGATTGTTGTCGGCTGTAACTGCCACACCCAGCACAGCGTAGGAATCAACAAATTTTTTCGTCCAGTTGGAAATAAGCGAACTTTGCGACATCGAAAGGCAGCCCTAGCAGGATAGATGAGTTTTGAAAGCGATAAACTCTCAAAACAAATAAACAACTCTTTAAGAAAGGTTAACAAGTTTGAGCAAATACGACATCTGCAATAGGTTGCAAATTTGCCATCAAGCAACCCTAGTTAATAAAATCAGTTGTTAACGAAACGATATGAACTAGCAATGCACCCAATAAAATTGCAGGAGAGTCGCAACCGAGTTGATCCCTGTAGAAATTAGGGGTAAACACGGGTCACATTTGTCCTTAATCTAATGTACTGTGCAAAGTTTGGTTCAACCGGACGGGTTCTATGAATCCTTGCTATAGTTTTTTCTCCAGGCATTATAAAGGCAGAGATAAAATAGAATCAGTTGTCTTAGGCTAAACAATAGAAGGAGTTATACCCGTGTGGCGATCGCCCAGTTGGAATGGCATTTTGAGTCAGCCAAAGGATCGAAAAGTTGCTTCTTTGCTAGCCTTAGCTGGCATGATTGCCCCCATCTCAGGGTTTCACAAGTTTTACCTGAAACAACCCTTTTGGGGCACATTGTATTTAATGTTATCGTGGACTCCCATTCCTCGGATTGCTTGCGGCATTGAGGCTATTTGGTATTTGTTTCAAGATGCTACCGAGTTTGATTCGCGGTTTAATTCTGAAATACCATCGACCTCGATCGCTGCCACCTTTGCTTCCAACGTTGACCCCGCCAAAATTAGCGCGATCACTGATGCCGTTCGTCAACTGGATCAACTTCGGATTGATGGATTAATTTCCGAGTACGAGTTTGAGCAGAAACGGCGGAAACTGTTAGATCAAATCGGGTAAAGCGACCCATCCACACCTCCCTACTTATCCACGTCTACCCAGCTTATGGCTTTGAGTGATTGGCTTGTAAATGTGACTCAATCTCAATCGATCCGGGCACGGATTTTGAGCGATCCCTACTATCGATTTCAAACCCTTGATGAACTGCAATTGGCTGCTAGCTTAGGCATCCAAATTGATGTGAATCAGGCAGGGGTGGATGATTGGCTGCGGTTGCCGGGTTTATCTATTCACCAAGCGCGATCGCTGGTGGAGCTTACCCAATCTGGGGTTCACCTCCATGCGCTTGAAGATATTGCGGCGGCATTGGGGCAACCCGTGCAGCGACTTAGCTCTTGGAAGCCTGTGCTGGTGTTTTGTTATTACGATGAAGACAGTCTCCACACTATTCGACCGATTAATGTCAACACAGCATCGGTAGAAGCACTCGTGCGAATTCCGGGTGTGGATACTTACTTAGCGCGGATCATCGTCCAAAATCGTTCTCCTCACCCCTATCGCAACCTAACTCACTTAAAACAGCGGCTTTCCCTCCCAAGTGATACAGTCGCTAAACTCTTGCACTACCTTAAGTTTTAAAGGTCTTGGATTTCAGGGTTCGGGTTTCAGATTCATATCTATTCCCTATTCCCTATTCCCTATTCCCTATTCCCTATTCCCTATTCCCTATTCCCTATTCCCTATTCCCTGTTCCCTATCCCCTATTCCCTATTCCCTGTTCCCTATTCCCTATTCCCTATTCCCTATTCCCTATTCCCTATTCCCTATTCCCTGTTCCCTGTTCCCTGTTCCCTATCCCCTCTGCAACTGTGTCTACCAATCC
>CASBQE010000233.1 GCA_949127665.1 Synechococcales cyanobacterium PMM_0083 | reverse complement strand
GGAATCTGTTCGGTTCTTTCGGGTGCTTTCGCTCCAGTTGCAATCGCATGAACCGCATGAAGAATATCGGCTGAGTAGTACCGATTGCCACAAGTATCACAGACACCAATCGTCACATCTTCAAGAATGACGAATCCATCTCTGTGTTTAAATGCCTCACGTTTAACAGTGCGGGGTTGAACGGTTCCTTCGCAATATTCGCATCTATATCCGTATCTGTACATAAGGTTAACTCTCAAGCTCAGTGACTTCATAAACTGTAATGATTAAAAAACGTCAATTGCTGGCGAAACGTCCAACCACTCCAACAGGTGTCTGCTGATCCAATGCAGTTCCTACTACTATATATTTTGTGCCTCTGGGATCATCTTTTTCAACCCGGATAATTTGACCACTTACAACAGCCTCTTCCACATCCATTACAGTCAGCATGTCCTCAGCCATCTCTTCCATCGCGTGGGCTGACATATCGTACTGGCGGAGTCGGATCTTTTCCCTGATGCGGTCAATATCGTTACGCGGCACAGAAATCTACTCTGGAATCGGAACACTACGCAAAGAAGTGTAGATTATACGAAAGCCTGTACGATTTCTCAAGCTATGTGAACCCGCCCAAAAAGCCCAAAAGCCGCCAGGAAATCCTCAAGAAACAGCAACAATCTACATTAGAAGCTGATCCAGATTTCCACAAGGGTTTTCCGCTTTTTCCGGGAAGTCGATCGCCTGTCCCATCTCACCATCGCGTGGCACAACCCAAAACTTCCCTCCCCGTTTGCCTTTCCGCTACTCGTTGAACGACTCAATTGCCGCATGTCCAATGAAAGCCTGCTCGATCGCATTGAGCGAATGAAACAGCAGTGAAACAGTAAATAATTTTTGATCAATCTGAGGAAACTGATGATGTCTATTCAAGTTTATGGAATTCCGAATTGCGGCACTTGCAAAAAAGCTATTACCTGGCTGAAAAATAATGATGTAGAGTACGAATTCATTGACACTAAAGAACAGCCGCCCGATCAAAAAATGATTCAAGCGTGGGTAGAGACATTGGGATTCAAGCCGATGCGGAATACGTCGGGGCAATCTTATCGATCGCTGGGTGCTGAAAAAGATGACTGGACAGAGGAACAATGGGCTGAAGCGTTTGCCCAAGATGCCATGCTGCTAAAACGTCCGCTGTTCATCAAAGACGGCACAGCGGTGTTGGTGGGTTTTCGAGATCAAGAGGTCGCAATTCGCCAAAAATTAGGGATCGCTTAATGTCAGCCACTTAATGGGGACTGAGGGCTGAATAGTAGCTCAACACTTCCTGTCCCCAGCGAACGAGTTTTTCAGAGCCTTCCATCATCAGCAAATAGCGCCCTTGTCGAAGATGATGACGATAGACACTGGCGGTTGATCCTTCACCCACAATGCCAAAGATTGCGCCGATCATGCCTCCACAAATGCCGCTGAGCAGACCAAATGCTGGCAAAATTAAGGGCAAGTCCTGATACAACCCCTTAAACAGGGCGATCGCTAAGCCGATTAGCACTCCTACGCCTGCTGCTGCGATCGCGGTCATTACCGCCTTACGAATCACAATGTGCCAAGGATTGATCAACCCAACTCGGTCAGGGCTACTGTAACCTTGACCGACAATTGCCAAATTTTCTGGCGAGATGCCGTGGCAATGCAGCAACCGATAGGCTTGAAACACCATTCCTTCATCGGGAAAAACCACAATGACTAAGTGAGAAGAACGGTGCCCTAACGCAGATTTCCGAAAAAATCGTGAGATGAACACAAAAGTTAAGGGTGGTGTGAGGGTGAATTAAAGCGACCTGCTTGCATTCTAACCTCACTTATTGCCCTATCGGGGTATCTATATCGGTCATTTAAAGATCTCTTAGCATCTCACGCCAACGCCGATGTCAAACACTCATAAAGTGGGCTGACTTGAGTTAGTTCAGCTATTTTGCATCAATTTCCAAAATTTCCACCCATTGATTGTTATTCCTGCCGCCCGTTATTCGGTATTTTAGAAGTAGAACTAAATTATTTTTTATCACTAAGCATTATGCCTCCTCGTTGGTCTCGTAAACCCGATCGCAAAGATCCTGAATTTCGCCGTTTGGACGACCGAATGACTTTTGCTACCCATGTAGCAGCTTTTGGTGCAATCAATTCTGGGCTGTGGTTTTTTCGGGTTTTTGGCGAAAAAACTTCTGAATTGGCAATCCCCGGTGGAGTGCCAGGGACTCCGTGGATTACGGCTGGTTGGGCGCTGGCACTACTGGCGCATGGCGTGTTTATATTTGCGATCGCCCGCTATCCCGACCCAACTCCACCCAAAAAATCCGGAACTGGTTTTGGACCGAGTGCGTGACTGGTGTTTATCTTTAAGGAGTGTGTTTATGGCGAGTCAAGCGATCGATTCTCTTGCGGCAGAGATTGGCGAAAAAGTTTATATTGATGTGGCAAAGTGGCACCTTTATCTTTCCAATGCCAATCTACATACTGTCTTGGCAGAGCAGCTTTATCCGCTGTTGGCAAACAACGAGCTTTCAGAAGATAAGGTGCT
>CASBQE010000232.1 GCA_949127665.1 Synechococcales cyanobacterium PMM_0083 | reverse complement strand
TGCTCTCGCCTCCCCGATTCGACCGCTTTACTAATATAACTCCCTGCCCCCTACCCTGTCAACTCCCCTCACTCGGAAACATTATGGTGCGTCAAAGCATCAGTTGTGGGGTATGAAAAGCTTCTCCTTCGCTGGTAATGCGCTAAGCGATAATCAGGGGCGAGAACATTAAGCTCCTTTGGAAAACCATTTGTGAGGTTAATCTCACTTCTCCAGAATGATCGCAAATTTTAATGTTTTATGTATCATTTGATATTGAACCACTCCAAATCGAGTCATTGATTGACACTACAACTATTGATATTGCTAGGCGAAAAAATCGTCATACCTCAATTGAAAGCGGACATCATGCTCTTGTAATTACTTATCGCTGTTTAGTTGATAAGTTACGCCAAAAAAATTTTCTTGTTAAACAAAAAGTTTTACTCAATCAAGACTTTATGAATATTTCTCTGGTTTTAATGGGTGAGATCGCCATTGCTGGTTCGATCAGCCTGTCCTCGATTGGGTTGGCGCAAACGCCCTTGGCGCTCAATCGAGCAAAGCAGGGAATGGTAGTGTCGGCTCATCCTTTGGCGAGTCAAGCCGGACTAGCGATATTGCAGCAGGGCGGCAATGCCGTGGATGCAGCCGTGGCAACCACATTTGCCATTTCTGTAGTGGAGCCTTACTCAGCCGGAATTGGCGGCGGTGGCTTTTTGCTGCTGCGTGTGGGCAACACTGGCAAAATCAAAGCACTTGATTTTCGGGAACGGGCACCCTTGGCGGCAACGGCAAAAATGTATTTAGATGCCTCTGGAAAGGTGCGCCCCAAAGCCAGCACCGAAGGCTATCTCGCGGTGGGTGTTCCGGGAACAGTGGCGGGATTGGCGGAAGTGCATCGCCAGTATGGAAAGTTACCCTGGAAAACCGTGGTGCAACCCGCGATCGCCCTGGCAAAAACAGGCTTTATAGTCACGCCCAAGCTATCCGCCGCGATTCGTAAAACGATCCCTGAGGGAATCGATCGCTATCCTGCCCTGCAAACCAATCCAGCCACTCGGCAAATCTTTTTGCCATCAGGCAAACCGCCCGCGATTGGCGAGACGCTGATTCAAACCGATTTGGCGAAAACCTTAAGCGCGATCGCCCGATCACCGCGCAGCTTTTACACGGGCAGTATTGCTAGTGCGATCGCCCGCGATATGGCAGCTAACGGCGGTATTATCACCCAGCAAGATTTGCAGCAATATCGCCCAATCTGGCGCGATCCTGTTTGCGGCAATTTTCAATTTTCAAATCGTACAGCCCAAGTCTGCTCCATGCCGCCGCCATCTTCCGGTGGAGTGCATCTGCTGCAAATGCTGAACCTGCTCAGTGGTGCGATCAGGGGTAGCAATCTAAAAACCTTGGGCTGGCATCATCCCGATGCGCTGCACTGGATGGTCGAAAGTATGCGGATTGCCTATGCCGATCGCGCCCAATATCTAGGCGATCCAGATTTTGTTAAGGTGCCTGTTGCTGCCTTGATTAGCCCTGCCTATGCCACACAGCGCCGCCAGGGAATTGATCTAAGCAAGGCGCAACCCTCTAGTCAGGTAAAACCTGCCGACCCAGAGTTGCTCAAGCGACTGTCGGGCAAAGAATCCGCAGACACTAGCCATTTGAGCATCGTGGATCAAGATGGCAACGCAGTTAGCCTGACGTTTACAGTGAATTTGGGCTTTGGTGCACGAGTGGTGGCAACAGGCACAGGTATTGTGCTAAACAACGAAATGGATGATTTTGCGATCGCGCCCGACACCCCTAACGCTTTTGGATTGGTGGGCGGCACGGCAAACGCGATCGCCCCCCGCAAAACGCCGCTTTCCAGCATGACTCCCACCATCGTCACGGAAAATGGGCAGATTCGGCTAGTTGCGGGAGCACCAGGCGGCAGCACCATCATCACGACTGTTTTGCAAGTCATCCTAAACATACTGGTTTACGACATGGATGCTCGTGGAGCCGTGACGGCTCCACGCCTGCATCATCAATGGCTACCCGATATGCTGATGGTAGAAAAAACCGGGTTTGATCCGCTGACGTTGACGGAGTTGCGCCGTCGTGGGCATCTACTTGAGGAGCGATCGGGCTGGGGTAACGCAACGATTATTCTTCGCAGTAGTGATGGTTGGTTAGAAGGAGCCGCCGATCCAAGAGGAGAAGGCACAGCGGCTGGCTTTTGAGCTGGCTTGTGATTAGTCAACAACCTTGAGTAATCCCATCCGCAGGCGATCGAAGACGCGGTTGATGAGTTGTTTTTCTTGAGCAGTCAGATTGCCCAATGCCAACAGTGAATGCTGATCCATACGGGTAATTTGACGTGTACTCAAAATCCGTTCAACAATACTTTCAAGGGGCGTGGCGTTTAAGGTGGGGACGTTCATAGTAGATACTCAACTAGGGGCTTCAACACAATTGAGTATCCCGCTACTTCAAGCTGTGACAGGTGATGAACGCCCCTCTTCAAGTGTGATTGTTCCTGCTGCTTCGAGTGACTAAAATCACGCTTCGTTTCGCTATGGCATCCTGTAAGAGCCTCTACTCAACCAAACTATGACTGCTGAGACTTTAAAGCGCTGGCAATTTTGGGTCGATCGCGGTGGCACTTTTACCGACATTGTGGCGCGGCATCCCGATGGTTCACTCACAATACACAAGCGGCTATCCGAGAGTCCACGTTACCAGGATGCAGCCATTCAGGGCATTCGTGATGTTTTGGGCGTACCTGCAAATGCCCCAATTCCAGCAGAGCAGATTGAGGCGATCAAAATGGGAACGACGGTGGCAACGAATGCGCTGCTAGAACGGAAGGGCGATCGCGTCCTATTCATTACCACAAAGGGTTTTCGGGATGTGCTGCGGATTGGCTACCAAAATCGTCCCAATATTTTCGCCCTGCACATCGTTTTACCCGAAATGCTTTATGAGCAAGTGATTGAAGTGGATGAACGCTACAGCGCTCAGGGTGAAGAACTGGTTGCGATCGCATCTGATACAAAAACGCAATTGATCGCATCTCTGCAAGCAGCTTATGACAGCGGCATTCATTCCTGCGCGATCGCGTTTTTGCATGGCTACCGCTATCCCAATCATGAGCAGCAAATCGCTGAAATCGCCCGTGCGATCGGCTTCAGCCAAATTTCCGTTTCCCATCAGGTTAACCCCTTAATGAAGCTTGTCAGTCGCGGTGATACGACCGTTGTTGATGCTTACCTATCGCCCATTTTACGACGCTACGTTGAGCAAGTTGCGGCAGAGTTAGGCGAGGGGCAATCAGAAACTCTCTCGCCTCTTGCCCTACCTCCTACGGAGACGCTACGCGAACACCTCTCACCTTGCCTCTTTTTTATGCAGTCTAACGGTGGCTTAACCGATGCGCGATCGTTTCAGGGCAAGGACAGTATTTTGTCGGGTCCGGCGGGTGGCATCGTGGGTGCGGTGCAAACCTGCAAACGAGCAGGGCTAGCTAAGATCATCACCTTTGACATGGGCGGCACCTCAACGGATGTGGCGCACTATGCCGGGGACTATGAACGTGTCTTTGAAACGGAAGTAGCGGGAGTGCGCCTGAGGGCACCTATGATGGCGATTCACACGGTCGCAGCGGGGGGCGGTTCCATGTTGATGTTTGATGGGGCGCGCTACCGGGTGAGTCCTCAGTCAGCCGGGGCAAATCCGGGTCCTGCCTCCTACCGCAAAGGTGGAGCACTGACGGTGACCGATTGCAATGTAATGTTGGGACGGGTACAGCCAGACTTTTTTCCAGCGGTATTTGGGGCGACGGGAAATTTACCACTGGATGGGAAAGTGGTGCAGCAGAAGTTTGCAGAGTTGACGGCAGACATTCATCAGGCAACGGGCGACGAACGATCGCCGGAACAGGTGGCGGAAGGATTCTTGGCGATCGCTGTAGAAAAAATGGCTCATGCCATCAAAAAAATCTCGGTGCAGCGCGGCTACGACATTACAGAATACACGCTTTGCTGTTTCGGCGGTGCCGGGGGACAACACGCCTGCGCGATCGCCCAAAGTTTGGGCATTCAGCAAATTTTCATCCATCCCTACGCAGGAGTCTTATCTGCCTACGGTATGGGTTTGGCAAACCAAAGCGTCATTCGCGAACAATCTCTGGAAATCGCTTTAACCGAAGCCGCATTGCCCGATCTGGAAACTGCGATCGCCAATCTCACCGCCACCGCCACCACCGAACTGATCTGCCAGCATCCTAACCTTTCAGCATCCCTCCAGCCGCCCGCCAAAGCCCATCTGCGGTACGAAGGGACTGACTCTGCCTTGCTGGTGGAATACGGCAGTATTGCTGAAATGATCACCAGATTTGAAGCGGCGCATAGTCAACGCTATGGTTTCACTGCCAAGGATAAACCCTTAGTCGTCGAAGCGCTTTCCGTGGAGGTAGTGGATAGGATGGTGGTGTTAGATGAACCGATGCCCCCATTGCACCGCACAGAACCTTTGCAGCCGATCGCCACTCGCCCCATGTATGTTTCCGGTAGCTGGCAAACTGTACCTCTGTATCAGCGCGATCGCCTACTTCCTGGCGACACCATTTTCGCCCCTGCCATCATCCTAGAAGCCACTGGCACCAATGTGATAGAACCGGGCTGGCAAGCGGAAGTGACGGAGCAGGGTAATTTAATGCTGACCTACGTTGAGCCATTCAACATATCTCCTACGGAGACGCTACGCGAACAACATTCAACATTCGACATATCTCGTATGGAGACGCTACGCGAACGACATTCAAAGCCCGATCCCGTGCTGCTGGAAATTTTCAATCATCTATTTATGGCGATCGCCGAGCAAATGGGCGTGACGCTGCAAAACACGAGCCACTCCGTCAACATCAAAGAGCGGCTCGATTTCTCCTGTGCTGTGTTTGACCAGCAGGGAAATCTGATTGCGAATGCGCCCCACATTCCGGTGCATTTAGGATCAATGGGTGAAAGTGTGCAAAGTCTGATGCGATGCGGCGATGCGTTTTGTCCCGGCGATGTCTACATCCTCAACAATCCCTACAACGGCGGCACTCACTTACCCGACATAACAGTTATTACTCCCGTTTTTTTGGAAGAAGAGAAACAGGCAGCAATTTTCGCCAATCTCAATTCGCCAATCTCAATTCGCCATTCGCCACTCTTCTTCGTCGCTTCCCGTGGACACCATGCCGACATTGGCGGCATTACGCCGGGTTCTATGCCTCCCAATAGCCGATCAATTGATCAAGAAGGAGTGCTGATTGATCACTTTAAGCTGATCGATCAGGGAGATTTTCGAGAAGCTGAGCTGCTGGAGATGCTAACTGCTGGTGAGTATCCGGTTCGCAATCCAACGCAAAATCTGGCAGATCTCAAAGCTCAGGTTGCCGCCAATGCCAAAGGGGTACAGGAATTGCAGGCAATGGTGCAGCATTTTGGCTTGGAGACGGTACAGGCATACATGCAGCATGTGCAGGACAACGCCGAATCTGCGGTACGGCGGGTGATTGATGCCTTGGGGAGAGAAGCGACGAATCGCACTTTCACGGTCACGATGGATAACGGGTGTGAAGTGCGGGTGGCGATCGCGATTAACCCAGCGTCCCGCAGCGCCAAAATTGATTTTACGGGCACTTCACCCCAACAGCCCAACAACTTCAACGCGCCGCTAGCAGTGTGCAAAGCCGCTGTCCTTTATGTTTTCCGCACGTTGGTTGCAGACGACATTCCGCTCAACGCGGGCTGTTTAAAGCCGTTGGAAATCATCGTGCCAGAAGGCAGCCTGCTCAATCCCCGTTACCCGGCTGCGGTGGTTGCAGGCAACGTGGAAACTTCTCAAGTGGTGACTAACGCGCTGTATGGAGCGCTGGGTGTGGTGGCGGCATCCCAGGGCACCATGAACAATTTCACCTTTGGCAATCACCGCTATCAATATTACGAAACCCTTTGCGGTGGATCGGGTGCAGGCAAAACCTTTGACGGTGCAGATGCTGTGCAAACGCACATGACTAACTCCCGCCTTACCGATCCAGAAGTGCTGGAATGGCGCTTTCCGGTACTGCTGGAAGAGTTTTCTATTCGTCCACACAGCGGCGGCAAGGGACAATTTCACGGCGGCGATGGAGTCGTGCGGCGGCTCAAATTCCGAGAACCGATGACAGCAGCAATTTTGTCTGGGCACCGCGCCGTGCCACCTTTTGGGTTGAGTGGCGGTGAACCAGGAGCCATTGGGCGCAATTGGATTCGCCGCAACGATGGCACAATTCAACATTTAGGCGGCACGGCAGAAGCCCAAATGCAGGGGGGTGATGTATTTGTGATTGAAACTCCCGGTGGCGGTGGCTATGGTGAATCTTAACTAAAACGGTATCTTTTCCCTCGGAGATTTCCTTACTCGATTAATCGCGCAGTTAAGGATGCTTGAGCTTGAACTTCGGTATTTTTCACGTCAGTTTGCTCAGCATCTACAGAGGAAGCCGATGTTTCAATAGTGCTGATTGCCAACTCTGGTTCAGCAATGGGGTTGCGGGCTTCAATCATTTGAATGACCCGATTGACACTTTCCGGCAGGATGACCACCAGGCTGTTTAAAGGAGCGCTATCTAAAGCAATGTGAATGGCGGTGATTTCATCCAAAACAGTTTCATAGCGGCAATCGGGCTTTGCTTGCTGCAACCCTCGCGCAATCCAACGGGCAGCATCGCCACGGGGTCGCCCACGGGTATCATCGTCCTCTTTAATGATGATGCGATCGAACATATCAGCCGACAGAGTACCCAAGGTGACGAAATCTTCATCCCGGCGATCGCCCGGACCTCCCACTACGCCAATTCGCTCACCGGGCCAATTCCGAACGAAGCCTCCCAGCGCCTCATAACTGTGAGCATTGTGAGCGTAATCCACTAAGGCATGATAAGTGCCCAGATTGAATAAGTTCATGCGACCCGGTGTTTGTTCAGCGGAGGCGCGGAAAGTGAGCAGTGCCGCTCGAATGTCTTTAATGTCTACGCCTTGAGCAAAGGCTGCTAGGCTAGCTGCCAGCGCATTGGCAATCATGAAGGGTGCCCGTCCAGCCAGAGTTAAGGGCACGTTTTCAGCCGGTTCAATCCGCAGCGTCCAGTCGCCCTTTAGAATCGACAAATAGCCATTTTCATGAACGGCTGCCAAGCCACCTTTTTGGGTGTGCGCTTTAATTAGCTCATTCTCAGGATTCATCGAGAAATAGGCAACCTGAGCGTTAACCCGGCGTGCCATGTCTGATACAAGCGGATCATCGGCATTGAGGACTGCATAGCCGTTAGGCATCACGGTTTCAGCCACAACGCTTTTCACCCGCGCCATTTGATCAATGGTGTTAATATCGCCCAGCCCCAAATGATCAGCCGCAACATTCAAGACGATGCCCACATCGCAAGCATTAAAACCCAAACCAGAGCGCAGAATGCCACCCCGCGCACTTTCCAAAATCGCCACTTCTACTGTGGGATCTTGCAAAATCAATTGAGCGCTTTGAGGTCCGGTGTTGTCTCCCGCTTCTGCTAGAAAGTCGCCGATGTAAGTGCCGTCTGTGGTGGTGTAGCCAACCACTTGCCCCGTTTGCCGGAAGATGTGGGCAATCAAGCGCGTAGTAGTAGTTTTGCCATTGGTTCCGGTCAAGGCAATGATGGGGACACGGCTGGGTGTACCGGGCGGGAAAAGCATATCTAGCACGGGTGCTGCGACGTTGCGAGGGATGCCTTCGCTGGGGCAAACGTGCATCCGAAAGCCAGGAGCCGCATTAATCTCAACAATCACACCATCAACTTCACATAGAGGACGGCTAATGTCTGGGGTGACTATATCGATGCCTGCAATATCTAAACCGATGGTTTTAGCTGCCCGTTTAGCAATCCACAGGTTTTCGGGATGAATATCGTCGGTGCGATCGACCGAACTACCGCCCGTACTCAGGTTTGCCGTTGCCCGCAGGTAGAACAACTCATCTTTTGGCAAGATGGTTTCAATCGTGTAGCCTTGTTTCTCTAACAACTGCCAACTGGTGCGATCGAGTTCAATTTTGGTCAGCACATTATCATGACCTTCGCCTCGCCGGGGATCGCTGTTGGTTTCTTCAATCAATTCTTCAATGGTATGAATGCCATCTCCCACGACGTGAGCCGGAATCCGCTCAGCTACGGCGACGACAGTGCCGTCTACGACCAAAACCCGATGATCTCGCCCTGCATAAAAGCGCTCGACAATCACCGATCGCGACACTTCTTTGGCAGCATCATAGGCTTCGATCGCCGCCTCCCAAGCATTGATATCAATCGTAATGCCGCGCCCATGGTTGCCATCCAGCGGTTTAATCACAATTGGGTAGCCGCCCACATACTCAACGGCTTCCTCTAGCTCATCAAAAAAGTTGATCACGGTGCCGCGTGGCACCGGAATTCCAGCATTTCGCAAAACGCTTTTGGTGCCTTCCTTATCACTGGCAAGCTCTACCCCCAAAATGCTGGTGTAGTTACTCAACGTTGCCTGCATCCGCTTTTGATGAATGCCATAGCCTAGCTGAATCAGATGGCGGGCACCGAGTTCAAACCAGGGAATGCCCCGCGCTTCGGCTTCTTTGACGATCGCCTCGGTGCTAGGACCTAGCGAAACATCCGCCGCCAACTGACGAAGATCATTCAGATCTTTCTCTAACTCTTCTGGAGAATATATTCGATTATCAATAATTCCTTGGCACAGCCGCACAGCCGCCCGCGCCGCATATCGTCCTGCCTGCTCATGAATATATTCAATCACTACCTGATAGGTGCCCAGGTCAGCCGTTTCGCGGGTTCGCCCAAAGCCAACAATCATCCCGGCAAGCTCTTGCAACTCCAGCGCTACGTGTTCCACAATGTGCCCCATCATGGTGCCTTCCTGTACGCGCTTCAAGAAACCGCCACGGCAACCCGGCGAACAGAAGTGTTCCACTAAGCTAGGCAGCGTCTGGGTCAGCCCTTCATAAAAACCCGGAATCACATTGGAAGGCTGATCAGCCAATTCTTCTAGATCCAGACGCATCACCACCAGCTTTGGGCGGCGAATGCTCCAGTAGTTAGGACCGCGTAATGTCTGGATTTTGAGTATTTTCATAGCACTATCCGGAAAAGTTAAGCTGCGATGCTGTAAATGTTGGTAGGAGTGATCCAACAGTGAAATTTGCTATTGCGCGATCGCGCAAGCAATTATTCAGTTTCTTTTGCGATGGGGGTC
Organism: Synechococcales cyanobacterium PMM_0083; assembly: GCA_949127665.1. Classification (GTDB taxonomy): domain Bacteria; phylum Cyanobacteriota; class Cyanobacteriia; order Leptolyngbyales; family Leptolyngbyaceae; genus ULC077BIN1. The sequence goes on along the minus strand of CASBQE010000232.1, from coordinate 8,463 downwards.
TAAACTGTTCAGGCTGAACGATTTAATCCCCCAAGTGTCAAGTTTGATCAGTCATTCGGTGGCTTCATCTAATTAGCACTGTTCCTGTGTTCCACACCGTATTTCTCGTTACTGTAAATCAGTATCATCAGCAACGCGATCGCTTCAAGGGTTGGCAGGGCAAGAGTGAATCGGAATGCGATCATGCAAATTAAAGCGATCGCCATGCACCAAAATATGAATCCGTAAATTGCCAATGCTGAGGGGATCAGTTGCTCCAATCTGAGACAAATTCGTATGAGTCAGTTCCTTTGGATCAATTACTGTCACTGTACCTTTTCCGATCACTTGTAGCAGTCCATCTCCTTCAAATAAGGAACAGGTGTCTTCATCAATGCCAATCCCGAAGCAATTAGGATGACCCGCGATCGCGCTCATTAATCGAGCCATCCGGTTACGGTTATGAAAATGCTGATCGACCAATAGTTCTGGAATAATGCCTAGCCCTGTTGTAATGTCTACCAGCGATCGATTGGGCGATTCTCCACTGCCGCCGCCCGCAATCATGTAATGCCCCATCACCGCCGCACCCGCACTCGTGCCCGCCAGCGTGATTTCGCCCCGCTGCGATCGCTGACGAATTAAAGTCATTAAAGGAGTATCTGCCAGCAACCCACAGAGCCGAAGCTGATCGCCCCCTGTCATAAACACACCTGTGCAGCTTTCGGCATAACTCTGCAAAATGGGGTCTTCACACTGAGCGCGATCTTGAATATCTAAAATTTCAATGCCCTTTGCCCCCATCTCTGTAAAAATTTCGCGGTATCGTTCACCAATTACCGCAGGCTCACGAGAGGCAGAAGGAATAATCGCAATTTGGGCATCGGTCGAGCCAGAGCGAACAAAAAAGCTGTGCAAAATCTCCCGCCCATGAACTTTATCCTCGGCTCCGCCGATGATCATAATCGCGGTTTTTGTAGATTGGGGCATTTCCTCTCCAGGGGACTGATACTGTAGCTGAGATTCAGCATTGATCCCCGTTATAAGATAAAACAAGCGCTCTAACAGCTTTGTAATTGCCGTAAAGACACCATTTTTACCCATATTTATGTATTCCCTGATTCTATCGAGGGAGTACCACAGTCGAGGTAATGCTGATGCTCTCATCAAAACTAATCTTGCTAAGGGATCGGGCAAGTCTGACTTACTTTTAATCCATCCATAAACTTTGGAGGCTTTTTGTCAAAGACATTTTTGCCAAAAGGTTTTTCATACCCGATGTGCATCATGACAGATCATTAAAGCTTAGTTTAAATCAATTCAAAATGTTTCTTTGCTTATGTTTCTTTGCCTCAGCCAAGCCTTGCTTAAAGTTTAGAATGCTTGAATTAACCGCTCCCCATCATAAGCTAAGTGTGGATTTGCAGCTATGCGCTTTGATATTGTGACCCTGTTTCCTGATTTTTTTGGTTCTCCTTTAAGTTCAGGGCTGTTAGGAAAGGCTCTTACCAAGCACATTGCTGAAGTTCATCTGACAAATCCTCGCGACTTTACGACCGATAAACATCATCGGGTGGATGACGAGCCTTATGGCGGCGGTGTGGGGATGTTAATGAAGCCAGAGCCAATTTTTGCAGCGGTTGAATCACTTCCGGTTTTGCCTCAGCGGCAGGTGCTAATGATGACTCCTCAAGGAGAAACCATGCATCAACGAATGTTTCAAACCTTTGCGGCAAGTTGTGATCAGTTGGTGATTATTTGTGGTCAATATGAGGGGGTCGATGAGCGGGTGTTGAATTTGGTGACGCGGGAAGTTTCTTTGGGAGACTTTGTGCTGACCTGTGGAGAAATTCCAGCGTTGACCCTGCTGAATGGCGTGATCCGACTATTGCCCGGAACCGTGGGCAAGGAGGAATCGCTAAAGCTGGAAAGTTTTGAGGATGGGCTGTTGGATTATCCGCAATATACGCGCCCGCCTGTGTTTCGAGAGTGGGCAGTGCCGGAGGTGCTGAGATCGGGTAATCATCAGGCGATCGCCCAGTGGCGCAAAGAACAACAACAGCAACGAACCCGCGATCGCCGCCCTGATTTGTATGAGAAGTGGGAAGCGGAAAAGGGAATCATCAATAATCATTAGGTTTATAGCGTCGTTAAATTTCGGTGTCTAAAATTAAAGTAGATACCTCAAGTCAGAGCCGCGATCGCCATTTCAGGTGTTTTATGAAGTATTCAGCCATTCAACGAGTTTGCCTGACTGTAGTGGGATGTTCTTTAGCCGCTGCGATTGATCTTGCGATTGATCTATCTGGCTCTTCTCCTGTGCGTGTGAGCGTTAACATGGATGCCCAAGCGAGAAGCAGCGGAGGGCGCAGTGGCGGCGGTTCCTTTCGGTCTAGCCCGTCTCGCCCCTCTAGCCCTAGCCGTCCCTCTAGCCCATCCAATTCCAATCCCAGTTCTGGCGGCTACCAGTCTGACCCCTACGGATATAACCGGGGTGGCGGTACGGTGGTTGTGCCGGTGCCGGTGGGTCCTGGTTATGGCGGTAATACAGCGTATGGCTCCTCCACCGATGGCGTGTTCATCTTGGGGTTGTTGTTGGTAGGTGGAGTAGGGTTTGCCCTGTTGCTTGCTTATTTGGCGGCACGAGCAAAGAGTGGCGATCGCTCAGGCTTTGGGGCGGCTAGCGTTGGCGGAGAGCTTGACAATAACACCGTCACCGTCAGCAAAATTCAAGTGGCACTATTGGCACAAGCGCGCGCGATTCAAACAGACCTAACCCGATTTAGCCTAGAAGTGGACACCGACACTCCGGCAGGGCTTTATCAACTGATGCAAGAGTCTATTTTGGCGCTATTGCGTAGCCCAGAAAATTGGAGCCATGTTTTAGCCAGTTCAGAAACCGTGAAAAGTCGGGAAGCGGCAGAAGCACTGTTCAACCAAATTTCTGTTGCAGAGCGCAGCAAGTTTAGCGTAGAGACCTTGAGCAACGTCGGCGGCAAGGTGTATCAGCGAGATTTCAAGCCAGATCCTGAGGAAGATCCAGCTTCTTATATTGTGGTAACGCTAGTTGTGGGCAGCGCCCACGATCGCCCGCTATTTGACAAAATTCAAACGGAAACTGTATTGAAGGAATCACTGCAAAAACTGGCGGCAATTCCAGCCGATTACTTGATGGTGTTTGAGCTATTGTGGAGTCCCCAAGATGCCCAAGACAGCCTCACCTACGAAGAATTGCTAACTGAATATACCGATATGGCTCAAATTTAGCGCAATTTTGTAGCGTATGTTTGAACGAGTTAGCCCGATAAATGGGCACATTAAAGGAAAGTAGAAAGGGTGTTATGGTGCAGCTAGAGGGAGCAGACGAGGCAGAGTTAACAAACGACATCGTGACGGTTAGCCTATTGCAAATCGCATTACGGGCAGACGCACGCCGACTTCAGACTTTGCTGACCGAATGGGGCGAAACCGCAGACACCGCAACCCCAGAAGGACGGTTTTCACTGCTGCAACAGGTGGCGCAAGGGCTATCAGATTATTCTCGACATTGGACTCACGTATTGGCAAGCTCCAAAACAGTCAATGCCTATGAAGAAGCCGAAGAGCTATTTAATGCTTGGTCGCTGCGAGAACGGAGTAAGTTTAGCGAAACCTTGACCAATGTTGATGGCGTGATCACCCGGCGATCGCCCGTTCCGCTTAACGGGGATGATACTCCCGCTTATATTGTGGTAACGCTAATCTTGGGAACAGAAGGTGATCTTCCCCTATTCGACGAAATTTATTCGGCTTCTGCCCTTCGGGATATCCTAGATGACATCCGGCTGATGCAGCCTCGCTATTTGGTCGTCTTTGAAATGCTGTGGAGTCCTCAAGACCTTGACGACAGTCTCACCGAAGCCGAACTTGCCACTGAATATGCAGAGATGGCAGCGATCGCCTGAGCCGTCTTAAGCAGCACAGAAATAAGCGGGTGAAAAATTTATTAATCCAAGTGTGTCAGCCTAGAATAAGAACATGAGTGATAAGGACGACAGCTACAAACTTATTAGCGACAATCGCTACGCTCGCTTTGAGTTCGAGATTTTGGAAACCTACGAAGCTGGAATTCAGCTCGTGGGAACTGAAGTGAAATCAATTCGGGCAGGCAAGGTCAATCTAAAAGATGGATTTGCCCTAATTCGGGATGGAGAAGCGTTTTTGATGAACGTTCACATTTCTCCCCACGATGCAACCCGTCAAACCTATAACCACGATCCCCGCCGTAACCGTAAGTTGCTGCTGCACCGGGATCAACTTCGGAGCTTGATGGGAAAGGTTGAGCAGCAAGGCTTGACGTTGGTTCCTCTCAAAATGTACATGAAGCGCGGCTGGGTCAAAATTGTGATTGGGCTGGCGCGCGGTAAGAAACTGCACGACAAGCGGGAAACCATTAAGCGGCGCGATGATCAGCGCGATATGCAAAGAGCAATGAAAACCCAATAAAGAATTGCTCAATCAGAGGATGGGTGCCTAAAGGATTGGGGGCAATTCTTGTGGCTGCCTCTAATCCCCACTGATGACATATTTACAGCCGTTTTTACATAAATAGACCACAGATGAAAATAGCTGCAATTACCAGGTGAGGCGATTTCAAAGGTGAGAAATTAGGGGTGCGGGTTGTGAATCCTACTCAGCCCACACCCCTATAATTTGTGTTATGGGACACTATCTAGGTCAGAAGGATGGTCATAGGCTACTGACAAAGTAGTGAGCGCCTCTTTCGATCAATGCGTGATGGAGCTTTGACAATTGGTTGATAAAAAGGCAACTGTTCCACAATCGCGACGACGACAATTTTTTTGGATGGCAGCCTTAACCTGTTGTGCAGTGCTGTTTTTAGGTGGAGTTTTTGGGCAGTCGGTGGATCGGGCGATCGCTCAAAGTCCGAAACCTTTAACGATGGGCACCTCAGCAGATTACAAGCCGTTTGAGTTTCACGACACGTCCAGCGGACAAGACAAAATCGTCGGCTACGACATTGATGTAGCGGAACGCATCGCCAAAGATTTGGGATTTGAGCTAAAGATCAACGACATGGATTTTAACGGCTTGATTCCGGCGCTGCAAAGCAAGCGAGTCGATTTTGGCATGTCGGGCATTACTCCTACCGCAGAGCGCAAGAAAAGCATTGATTTTTCGGATATCTACTATGTGGTTCAAAATACGATTCTGTCCAAGAAGGACAGTGGATTAACGACTGAAGCATCCTTGAATGGCAAAATTGTGGGCACTCAGCTTGGCAGTGTGCAACAAGAAGTTGCCAAAAAAATTCCGGGCGCGAAACTGGAGACTCGCAACAAAATTTCGGATTTGATTCAAGAGCTAAACGCGGGGCGGATTGATGTGGTGATTGTGGAAGACGTGAGTGCAAAATCCTACGTCAACATCAACCCCAATTTGCAGTTCAGTGTGCTGAAAGGCAATGAGGGCGGCTACGCGATCGCCTTTCCAAAAGGGTCAAATCTGGTGCAGCCGTTTAATCGGGCGATCGCCACCATGAAGCAAGACGGCACCCTGAAACAACTCGACCAAAAATGGTTTAGCGCTCAAGCGAAGCCGACCCAATCTGGGTTTCAGCGAATTTTGCCGTCGATTCCCTACATTTTGGGTGGCATTCCCGTGACCCTAGCTTTTACCTTTGTGTCGCTGTTTTTCGGGGTGATTTTGGCGGTCATCTTAGCGATGTGCAAGATTTCGGCGATCGCGCCCCTGCGCTGGCTTGCAAATGCTTATACATCGGTGTTTCGGGGAGTGCCGCTCATTGTCACCCTGACGTTGATTTACTACGCCACACCTCAGTTGACGGGCTACAAAATCGAACCGTTTCAAGCTGGGGTGCTGACCTTTGCGCTCAATTCTGGAGCCTATGTTTCCGAAACTCTGCGGGCTGGCATTGTGGCGGTCGATAAAGGGCAGCAAGAAGCGGCGATGTCTTTGGGTGTGCCTTACCGTTTGATGATGGGCGATATTATTTTGCCGCAAGCCTTCAAAAATATCTTGCCTGCCTTGGCGAATGAGTTTATTAACTTGCTCAAAGATTCGGCTTTGGTTTCTACGATTGGCGCGGCGGATTTGCTGCGGCGAGCGACGGTAGTTGGCGCAGAAACCTACTTATATTTTCAGCCGCTGATCATTGTAGCGATCGCCTACTATTTGATGATTATCCTATTAACCTTTGGCACATCCATTTTAGAAAAGAGGCTGCAAAGAAGTGCTTAAAGTTGAAGATCTGCACAAATCCTTTGGGGCAGTCAAAGTTCTCAGCGGTGTTACCACCCAAGTTGACCAGGGCGAAGTCGTTGCTATTTTAGGTCCATCTGGTTCTGGAAAATCAACCTTTTTGCGCTGCCTCAACCTACTGGAACAGCCCACTTCCGGCAACATCTACTTTAAGGATGTGCGAATTAATGATCCCCAGTGCGACATCCTTAAAACGCGCGCAAACATCGTCATGGTGTTTCAACATTTCAACCTATTTCCTCACATGACAGTGCTGCAAAACATCACTTATGCACCGATGAAAGTGAAGGGGCTATCGAAAGATCAGGCGCGATCGATTGGCATAGATCTGCTGGAGAAAGTGGACTTGTCAGAAAAAGCGGATGTGTATCCGTCGCGGCTATCGGGTGGGCAAAAGCAGCGAGTGGCGATCGCCCGTGCCTTGGCAATGCAGCCCGAAATGGTGCTGTTTGATGAACCGACTTCTGCCCTCGACCCCGAAATGGTGAAAGAGGTGCTGGAAGTGATGCAATCTTTGGCGCAATCAGGGATGACTATGGCGATCGTCACCCATGAAATGGGCTTTGCGCGAAAAGTTGCCAATCGCATTTTGTTCTTAAACGATGGCGTTTTGGCAGAAGACACTACCCCGCAAGAATTTTTTACCAATCCCCAATGCGATCGCGCCAAACTCTTTCTCGACAAAATGCTGAAATAACTTACTCTTCTAGAGCATCAAAAAAAGCTGGCAAGATATCACCAATTGTCCCACCGCGATCGCTTTTCTACCTTTAGAATGATTTTCTTAAACCTAGCTAATATTGCCCTGTATGCTAGTAAAAATTCTTTTGGCTAGTTGGTTAGATGTTTCCCATCAGCGACGACAATCCCGGAAAAACGACTCCCTACGTCACCTATGCCCTGATTGCATTGAACGTATTGGTGTTTCTGTACGAACTTACCTTGTCTCAACCTCAGCTAGAGCGATTTTTTTATCAGGCGGCGGTGATTCCGGCTCAGCTTACCGCCACTTTTGACGGCGCTCCGGGCGCACGGGCAGAATTGCCTGAATTGACCACCCTGATTAGTTCGCAGTTTCTCCACGGCGGTTGGCTGCACCTTTTTGGCAATATGCTATTTCTCTGGATTTTTGGCAACAACGTGGAAGATGAACTAGGACACTCTAGATTTTTGGTGTTTTACCTAACCTGTGGAGTGTTAGCAAGTTTGACCCAATGGTTTTTCTCGCCCATGTCGGCAATTCCATCATTAGGAGCCAGTGGCGCGATCGCCGGAGTCATGGGCGCTTATGTGGTTCGCTTTCCCCTCGTGCAAATCCTCACTATCGTATCCGTCTTTCCGTTGCGGGTGCCTGCTTTTATCTTTTTAGGCGTTTGGTTTTTGCAACAGGCGGTTTATAGCTTTGCCAGTTTAGAAGTTCGCACCAACATTGGCATGGAAAGCGGCGGCATTGCTTACTGGGCACATGCTGGCGGGTTTGTATTTGGGGCACTCATCGCCCTGCTGTTTGGGATGCGCCGCGATTCCAGCGTTGTCGTAGAGTAAAATTTCGAGTGGAGAAGCAGTACTGTGAGGCACAATGGGGAAGTTCTCCTTCATTGCTGATACCAGTTTGAAATCGAAACACGACAGATGATTTTCTGAAAACGTTAATGCTTCTGTGTCTTAAACTCAAAACTTAAAACTCAAAACTTAAAACTCAAAACTTAAAACTCAAAACTCAAAACTTAAAACTCAAAACTCAAAACTTAAAACAGTATGACTCCATGCCTGCCCCTTTAGATGCCCGACAACATTCTCCCGCAACGCTGCGTAATCGTGAGCCAATTTTGGCAGTGTTGCAAGCAGTTCTCCCCCCCACGGGTACAGTGCTAGAAATCTCCAGCGGCACGGGAGAACACGCGATATTTTTCGCGCCCCGGCTGCAACCGCGTCACTGGCTACCCTCCGACCCAAACCCGATCGCCCGTGCCAGTATTGCCGCTTGGCGAGAAGAACTGCCGTCAGACAATTTGCATCCACCCATCTGTTTAGATGTACGCGATCGCGTGTGGACAGTGGAGCAAGATTCAATGGATTTGTCTGAGCCGATTCGGGCGATCGCAAACATCAACATGATCCATATTTCGCCCTGGACTGCTTGCCTGGGATTGATGGCGGGAGCGGCGCGAATTTTGCCCACAGGCGGCATTTTATATTTGT